>JAPUIH010000112.1 GCA_027297205.1 SAR324 cluster bacterium
GATGCGCAATCCGGGCGCCGGGGCGGCCGGCGCCACCGGGGAGGCCGGGCACGCCTCCACCGCCCCGCCGGGCTCCGCCGATGGATTGGAGAAACCACTGCCGGACCGCGAGCAAGCCGGGGAGGAACTGGTGCTGCAGGCGGCGCGCACCTACCAGGAACGGGTGCTGGAGGAGGTGAATGCGCAACAACTGCGCACCCTGGCAACCTTCTCCAAAAAATACGCCATGGTGGATGGCATGTTGACCCCCGACCTCTACCATCTGGTGGTGGCCGCGCGGGGGGTGGTGGATGACGACTTTGGCTACGAACTGTGGGAGGCGGGCAGCGCCTACCCCTGGCAGGACGGCTCAGGCCTGCTGCCCACCATTGATATTGACGAGACTTTCGCCTACCTGGAGGGGCGGCGGCTCACCCTGCGCCGCAAGCTGCGCCGCAACCGGCCCCGCCTCTCGCGTTTTTCCGAAAAGAAGCGCCTGCGGGAGCAGCATGGCAAAGAGTGGAAGGCCCGCTGGTCGGGGCAAATGATCTGCTCCCACCAGCCCGAGGACCTGTTGATAGAGGATTACGGGCGCTACCTGAAGCATAAGGCGCGCGGCATGCTCAGCGCAGAGCACACCCGGGTCGAGCCCTTCCAGGTCTCCCTCAAGGACGGCATCGACGTGCGCGAAACCCTGCGCAACTGGCACGAGCAAAAACTCTACGTGCGCGACATCGCCCCCTTGGCCGGGGAGATGGGCTCGGTGGTGGTGATTTTCGACGAGGACCGGCCCGAAGGCAACCGGGGAGAGGCGCCCCTGGCCCTGGCCCAGGAGAACTATCCCTGGCTGGTGACCTGGCTGGGCGAGCACGAGCAGGAATCCGACATGGCCCTCTACGCCACTCCGGCGGGGGAAGAGGTGGTGGGGCCGGGCATTTCCCGCTGCGAATACGGCGGCTTCCTGCTCTCCTACCCACCCCGGCGCATGGTCGACGTGTGGCGCGACCCCTACTTCGACATGGTCCGCAACAAACCCGAGCGGCTGCTGCTGGCGGGGCTGGACTACTCGGTGCAGCGCCACGTGCTCTACATTGCCGGGCGGCCGCCGCGCTCCTGGTTCAATTCCATCGCGGAACGGATGGGCAAAAAGCTGGTCTACCTGCCCATCGGCCAGCTCAACCCGGCCACCCTCAAATCCATCCGCTCCTTCCACGTGCTGGACGGCCATCACGTGCGGGAATACGCCAAGGACTACGTCCGCTAGCCCGGCAACTGCGTGAACAACCTATTATTCCGCCCCGGCGCTGGGGGACTGTCCATGAGTAAGACCCGCCGGTCAGCGGGAAAATACGCCTGGTGAGGAGCTTCCAGGCTTGCGCCCCAGCAGCCAGTCGTAAATTCCCCCTCGCTCCCGCTCTCCCAGGAAGTACTGCGAAAGCAGGCCCATGGCCAGGCCGCACAGAATGTGAGCCAGCAGGGTGACCAGAAACAACTGCGGCCAGGCGAAGCGCGACCCGAACAGCCCCGTCATGGGGCCCATGGGCGGTGCGGTCATCATGCCCAGTTCCATCAGCAGCAGCCAGATTACGCCCCACTTCGCCGCGCCACGGAAGCTTTCCCGCCGGCCCCACATAAAGGCGTAAAATAGCCCGAAGTTCGCGCCGTTCATATAATGCACGAACAGGCCAACTGGATAGAATACGGCGAAATCCTTGCTCGCCGTGACCATCTTACCGAACAGCACCGGCGTATCGCCCGGCAACCAGCCATGCACCACCCCCGCCTGACGCACCCCGTCCAGCACCAGGGTGGCCACGGCGCCCACGGCAATGCCCACCGCGATTCTGCGCGTCACGTCCGGGTAGAGCCGGCGGCAATAGAGCGCGATTGCGCATAGGGTCACCAACGCCGGAATGTAGACAAACGGCAGGTAATAAACGGCGAACTGATGGGCGGCCATGATGGCCTTTGGGCCGCCGGGGATGCCCAGGTAATACTGCGCATAACCGAAGGACAGGGTCACCAACTGGATGGGCACCGCGCCCCCCGTAAACAGCGCCGCCAGTATCAGCAGGTCCCGCCTGCGGCCGTTTTTTTGTCCGAGCATATTACCTCCTTCTATCCGGTTCACGTAAAATCGAGCAGCAGGCCCTTGAGCGCAGGCAGCGGCCACGAAGGAATTTCCTGCGGCTGTGATACGGGTATACCGCTTCTCCATCACGTGATCGCATTCAGTAAACCTCCCGTGAACAGCCAGTAATAGACGATGTAGGCGCCCCCCAGGATCAGAAACGCCGCCGTACCGAATTGAAAATAGGGCATGGCCCCACGGAATCTGCCGACGATCAGCCCCTCTTTGAACAAGGCCACCCCCAGCGTCAGCACCAGAATGACAAAACCCATGCCCAGCCCGTAGCTGAAGAACTGCAGCAGGCCTAGCAGGAAACTGCCCGCCGATACCGCGCTTCCCACAATCACCAGAAAAATCGGCAGGGCACAACTGAGCGATGCGGCGCCGAACGTGATCCCGAACAGAAAGAACCCACGGATTGAGGTATTGCGGGGATCGCCGATACGAGCCGCCAGCCGGGCGGCAAATCCCGCGGAGAGATGGCGGCCGCTCATCATCCACACCCCCAGCAGCACCAGACCCAGGCCAATCAGCAAAGCGATCCAGGGCATCGCCTGAAGCAGAAACTGGCCACCTCCTGAAATCATGGCCCCTATGGCGGCGAACAGCAGGACGAATCCCGCCGAAACCGCCCCGGCCACCCACAGAGCCTTGAGCGCCCTCCATGGCAGGGGGCGCTGGTAATAGTCGTCTTGCTGGGTTCCCAGATAGAGCGACAGGTAGACGGGCAGCATCACGAATCCGCAGGGATTAACGGTGGACATCATTCCCGCCCCGAACGCGTATCCAACGGGAAGGTAATCCACCAACGCCACCATCCAGTATGACGCCAATACTTGCGGGTCGGTCATAATGCCTTTTCCACCGCCGCCTGCAATTCCACGTACGGCGTGGCGTACAGGTCCCGCCAAACGATACGGCCTTGCCGATCGATCACGACTGTCGCGCCCGCCGTCTGAATCCGCAACTCCCGCACGGCTTCCCTCCGCGTATCCTGGGCATACACGACATCGCCCCCGCCCACGCGCAGCCAATATTGCCGCCAGTAATCAAGGGGAGCGCTGAGGAGCAGGTTCACGGCGATCACTTCGAGGCCCTGACTTCTGTATTCGGTTTGGATGCGGGCCAACGCTGGAGCCTCCAGCGTGCACTGGGCTCAGCCAGGGAAGGAGAAAAAATAGACCAGTGTTTTCCCGCGCTGTTCGGAAAAGGTGTACCGGCCGCTGGACGTGTCAACGGTGAAATCACCGACAACGGGATTGACCGCCTCTCCCTTGGGTCCGCTGAACACCCCCAAGGAAACGGCAATCAGCGCCGCCACCCCAGCCACGGAAGATATAATCACCCACCTTCTGCGCTTCCAGTGCGTCAGGCCCGTCCGCCGTTGCTTGGCTTTCATCGGTCCGCCGGAATATTTTTTCTGTTTGTCACTGGCCATTTTCGTCGTTCCCACGCAAGAATTGCTTACCCACCGATCGCGGGGCAGGGCGGATCATTGCAGCAATCGACCGGCTCCGTAATGCTCCCGCCATTCAGGAAGTTTTTTCGGCCACCTTGTTCCGGCCCTTGCTTATGGACCGCCTCCGCAAAAATGCGGCCAGCAGAATGAGCAGGAACAGCACGGCCACCCCTTGCACCAAGGGATCTTTTACGAAGCCGGCCACAGCCGTCAATCCGGCTGAGCCGATCAGCACCGGTAAAATTACCGCTCCACAACAAACTGCTGGCGCGGCGACCACCAGCAGGCCCTTGAGCACGCCCCCGCGGGGCGCCGAGTTTTCCAGACGTTTCGCTTTCATCTTCGCAGCAGGAGATAGCAACACAAACCCAGCAGCGCGCTGACAATCAATGCGGCAAAAGTCACTGACCAGGGAGAGGTGGACTCCTCTAGTTGCGCGCGCTCTTCTGAATCAGTCTGTCTTTCAGGAATGTCCATGGAAGTCCTATCCGGATTTGTTGCGTTTGCAAAAAGTGAATTCCTTAACCATTCCGCCAGTCTCCTCCTTATAGGAGCATGCACCACCCTAGTGGGTTCCAATTGCCCAGCCAGCCGGGCGCCTGCAGCGCAAAGTTCCGAATACGTTCAATCCGCGGCCAGCAACTCCCCGAAGCGCATAAGATTCTTCTTTCTGCCCAGTGCGAACGCATCCTCGATAGACATCAGCGTGGCGCCCTCGTGCTCCCCGCACCACTGGGCGCCCGCCTGCGCGGAGGAGAAGAAATACACGTAGTGGCAGAACTTGGCCACGATGTCCTCCGCAATGTCCTCCGGCGGCTCCAGCATGGACATCAACGCCGTGGAAGGCTCCAGCCGCTCCACCTGGCTGGGGGATACGGTCAAGCGGATAATCTCCCCGCTGATGGGGCAGGGGGACTCCACCAGCGCTGTCTTGCCGAGAATGAGGGGAATGAACAGGGTATCCCAGGCGCACCAGGTATGGAGGGTGCGGCCGTCCACCTTGAACAGGTGCTCGGAAAAAGGCCGGACAGTAAGGCCCCAGAAACCGATCACGGCCCCGTCCTCGCAGTACAAGCCCGGCCAGGCGGCGAGCAGCTCGTTCACCCGCGCCAGCGGCGTTTGCGCGGCCTGGGCCAGGCTATGCGGGGCAACGGGGGCGCCCTCCGCCAACAGGCGGTACAACCACATGGCCACCCGCCCCGATTGTGCATCCAGTTGGGGGAACAGTTCCACGAAACTCGCGGCCAGCCGGTCAATATCGGGCGCGTCGGTGATCGTGGCTGCTTGCATGGTTCCTGGTCCTGGTAAATGTCCCGCCCCACCCGTTACGGGCCCATGGGCGGGCGTCCCCCGCCGCTCAGGCGGGCAATCTGCTTTTTTGCTGGGCTTGTCTGCGCTGCTGTCCCGGACAAGGCACCGAGCCAAAGGAGCAGAACACGCAGCAGTCTCCCGCATTCGGATTTATGAGGGCATTGCAGAACCTGCAATGGTGGAAGACCACTCATTGATCCTCCTCGGGCATGGTCTCCCGCTGCGCCTTGCCGCAATGGGGACAGGTCAGGATGGATTCCAGTTCAATTGCCTGCATTGCGCGCCGCCTTTCCGTTGTAATTCATGCGGTACAGCCCATAGCCGAGCAAAGCCAGAAACGCCGCCAGGGCCGGAAAGAGCACCCAGTCCAGATATGCCACCAACATGCCCACGCCGATCGCCGGCAGCGCCACCATCAGGATTAGCGTGAAACAGTACAGTGCGGCGATGACCGTCCCCCAGGCCCCGAACTTAATTTGCCTGTTCTTTATGGCGTCCTCAAATTTTGTCCACTTCCCCTCCGCTCCATCCGGAGGGGGAGGGAAGCAGGCCGCGGGCTGCTAGGATTGTTTCAGTAATGTGGCAAGAACCTTGGTCACCTTGCCCAGCCTTTCCTCTGCATCGCCTTCCATGCAGGAGATCATGCAGGCGCTCAACTCGTGCTCCAGCAAACGGCTCGAGAATTGATTGAGCGCCGCCTTCACCGCCGCCACCTGCAGCAGGACCTCGTCCGCGCAGCGATGCTCCGCCACCATATTGCGTACGGACCGCACATGCCCCTCGATGCGTGCCAGACGGTGCATGAGCGGCTTTGCCGAATCTCCGTCCAGATAAGGCCGCTCCACATCCGCCCAATTATTTTCGTCCAAAATTGATTGCATGCCCTACCTCCTGCTCTCACCGTATATCCTCCCGGGGGGGATATCAAGTAAATTCCACCGCCGCGATCTTGCCATCCTGCCAGCCGGCCCCATGTGGCGCATGCCACGGTAATATTTGCGCCTGCCCGCCGGCGCCGTGCGGCGCAAGACGCGGTTCTATCAACTCCTGCCCTCCAGCGCGGAACGCGCTATACTAACGGTAGGTATGAAATCGGCGTATGCGCGGCATCACCCGCAATACAGCGGCGCCGCGCGGGCCAAGAGCAAGAAACCTCCGCGGCGCCTGTTCCGTATCAAATAAGGTGGGGCTGAGGGCGCGTCTCGCGCAGGGCCCGCAAGCACAGGGACGCGGGGAATATGGCCCGTCCGTACATATTCGGTTGCACCGGCTTGAAATGATAAGTATTCTAGCTGTGTAGGCACGCCCATTGAAAGGATGCATGCATGGGACTGTCACTGAACCGTTTTACCAATAAAGCCCAGGAAGCCATCCTGGCGGCCCAAAAGTACGCCGAAGAAAACCAGCACGCCAAGATTGACCCCGAGCATCTGCTGCTGACCCTGCTTTCCCAGGAGGGGGGGATCGTGCGCGCCATCTTGGACAAGGCGGGCACGGACCTGGACCAGTTGAGCACGCAGGTGGTGCGCCATTTGGATCAACTGCCGCGCATCACCGCCACGGGCACCACGCCCTATGTCTCCAAAAAATTGCAGGCGGTGATTCAGCGGGCCGAGCGGGAAGCCACCACTCTCAAAGACGAGTTCACAAGCTCGGAGCATCTGTTGATCGGCATGGCCATGGAGCGCGGCGGCGAAGCCCATGAACTGCTCAAGGCACGGGGCATCACCCGCCAGACCGCCCTGGAACTGATCCGCGCCCAGCGCGGCAGTCAGCGCGTGCTCGAATCCAGCGCCGAGGACAACTATGGCGCCATGGATCGCTTCTGCATCGACCTGGTGGAAATGGCCCGCCAGGGCAAGCTGGACCCGGTGATCGGCAGGGACGAGGAGGTGCGGCGCGTGATCCAGGTATTGAGCCGCCGCCGCAAGAACAACCCGGTGCTGATCGGCGAGCCCGGCGTGGGCAAGACCGCCATCGTGGAAGGCTTGGCGCAACGCATCATCTCCGGCGACGTGCCCGAAACCCTGCGCAACAAGCGCATCCTCTCCCTGGACATAGGGGCCTTGATCGCGGGCACCAAGTTCCGGGGGGACTTCGAGGAGCGGCTCAAGACCATCATCAACGAGATCGAGGCCTCGGCGGGTTCCGTCGTGCTCTTCATCGACGAGCTGCACACCGTGGTCGGAGCCGGCGCTTCGGAAGGCAACGTGGATGCCTCCAACATGCTCAAGCCGGCCCTGGCGCGGGGCACTCTGCGCTGCGTGGGCGCCACCACTCTCAACGAGTACAGGAAGTATATCGAGAAGGACGCGGCCCTGGAACGGCGCTTCCAGCAGATTCTGGTCAACCAGCCCGATGTGGCCTCCACCATCGCCATCCTGCGGGGACTGAAGGAAAAGTACGAGGTGCACCACGGCATCCGCATCAAGGACTCTGCCATCGTCGCCGCGGCCACTCTCTCGGACCGCTACATCACCGAGCGGTTCCTGCCCGACAAGGCCATTGACCTGATCGACGAGGCCAGCGCCCAACTCTGCATCGAGATCGACTCCATGCCCACCGAGATCGACCAGATCGACCGCAAGGTGATGCAGATGGAGATCGAAAGCGCCGCCCTGCGCCGGGAGGAAGACCCGGTCAGTCAGGAGCGGCTCGCCGTGCTGGAGCGGGAATTGGCGGATTTGCGGGAAACCAGCGGCGCCAAGAAGCTGGACTGGCAGCGCGAGCGGGAAAGCATCGGCCGCCTGAGGGAGCTGAAAGAAGAAATCGAGCGCACACGCCAGCAGGAGCAGGAGGCCCAGCGCGACGGTAACCTGGAACTGGCCGCGCGGCTGCGCTACGGCACCCTGGACGAGCTGAACAGGGAGTTGAGCAAGGCCAACAAGGAACTGGAAAAACTCGGCTCCCACCGCATGCTGCGTGAAGCCGTGGGAGAAGAGGACATCGCCACGGTGATCTCCCGCTGGACGGGCATCCCCGTGGAACGGATGCTGGAAGGCGAGCGGCAGAAGCTGCTGCGCATGGAACACAGCCTCTCCCAGCGGGTGGTGGGCCAGAAACAGGCGCTGTTCGCCATCAGCAACGCCATCCGCCGCTCACGGGCCGGCATCCAGGATCCGGATCGCCCCATCGGTATTTTCATCTTCGCTGGCTCCACCGGTGTGGGCAAGACCGAGCTGGTGCATGCCCTGGCCGAATTTCTCTTCGACGACGAGCGGGCCGTGGTGCGCGTGGACATGTCCGAGTACATGGAAAAGCACTCGGTGGCCCGCATGATCGGCGCGCCGCCGGGCTATGTGGGTTTCGAGGAAGGGGGCCTGCTCACCGAGGCGGTGCGGCGGCGGCCCTACTCCGTGCTGCTGTTCGACGAGGTGGAAAAGGCCCACCGGGACGTCTTCAACCTGTTCCTGCAGATCATGGACAACGGCCGGCTCACCGACAGCCAGGGCCGCGTGGCGGATTTCAGGAATACGGTGATCATCATGACCACCAACCTGGGCCAGGACTACACCGGAAACGGCCGGCCCGCCTCCCACGAGGAGCTGCTGCGGGTCACCAGCGAGGCCCTGCGCCGGCATTTCCGGCCAGAGTTCCTGAACCGGGTGGACGAGGTGGTCGTGTTCAACCAACTGGAACTGGAGCATATCCGCAAAATTATCGGCATCCAGCTCAAGCATTTGCAGGAGCGCCTGAGCAACCACAAGATAGAGCTAAAGCTGAACGCCTCGGCGGAAAAATACCTGGCGGATATGGGATACGATCAGGATTTCGGCGCACGGCCCCTGAAGCGGATCATGCAAAAGGAAATACAGGATGTTCTCGCCTACAAACTGCTCGACGAAACGCTCCATTCCGGAGATCGCATCGAGGTGCGCAAGGGCAAGGAAGGTCTGACCTTTCACCGCATTTGAGCGCTGCAATGCCAGCCCACACATTTCAGGAAATTGCATCTGGCGGATCAGCGGGGCTTTGCCCCCTGACCCATTGGGATAGCTGAAAAGCGTATCAGAATTGCAGTTCGATTGAACTGCCCGTGAAATTTTCCGGGCTAGCCCGTGCGGGAAAAGTCCACTTCGGGCTCGCGGTGCCAGTACACGTATTCCAGCCGGATGTTCCACAGCGCGGCGGCCAGCACCCCCGCAAGGCCCACCCAGATAACGGGAAGATCGTGGAGGATGAAGTAGATCAGCACCGCCACCAGCGCCCCGCTCAGCCCGTGCAGCAGGAGGGGATAGGGGTTGCCATGCCGCCGCCAGGAGCGCCAGAGGCCATAGCCCCCAATCAATAGGGACACGATCAGCAGAGGCAGCAGGATTGTCAGGGTGAGCATGAAGCCCAGCCCGATGGCCATCACCAGAGCTACCAGGGGGGCGATGCCGATGCAGCACAGGGTCGCAAACACGGTGCCCAGCAGCCCCGCCAGCAAAAACACGGGATTGCGGCTTTCCTGTCCCTGCGCCTCATCTTCGGCCACGCCTGTTTGCTTGCGCTCAGGCTCGCCTGTCGCCATGACAGCCCCCTGTTTTCTTGCTCTGTCCCGCCGCGCGCCCTGAACAGGGCACGCAACCGCCAGCTTTTCCGCTCCTTGCAGCTAAGTTTATCCCGCCCATCCGCTAAAATACAATGGCGATCAAGCCCCCCTCCGCACCAGCAGGCCCGGCGGAAAGGGGCCGGGCGCCCGGACCGAACGGAGCCGGGGTGATCAATCCGTTAGAACCCGCGACGCCCGGCGAGGTTCACCGCGGCTGCACCTGATTGCAGTGCAAATCGCCTGCAGTGCAATTTACTTAAAGTATCGCTGCAGGGTGCGCACCTTGCGGGGTTGCGCCGCGCGCAGAATCTCGTAATGGGGACGGGCCTGTTCATACTGGAACAGGTTCAGGTAGGCCACCACCAGATTGTAGCGGGCCTCCGCGTCCTCGGGATGCGCGGCCAGATAGGGCAGCAGTTGCGCCTCCAACTCCTCCCAGCGTTGGCCCCGCTGAAGCAGCCGCAGCAGCAGTTGCCTGCCCCGCCAGTGCTCCGGTTCGATGGCGAACAGCGCCTTCAGATGCGATTCCGCAAACGCCGCCTCACTTAGGGCAAGCTCCGCCCGAGCCAGGTAGAACAGCAGCTTGGGGTTGCGCGCATTATCCGTGAGGGCCGTTCGCAGATAGGGCCGCGCCTCCTTGAGCCGGTGCATTTCACTGAGCAGAAAGCCCAGCTGCCTGGCCACCTCGCTATTGTCCGGCTCGAGCTGCATGATACGCCGCAGGGTTTCCGCCCGTTGCGGCGTCTGCTCCAGCTTCAGTTGCACGGCGGCCAGCATTTTCAGGGATGCCACGTCCGCGACGCCCAGCACCGCCGCGCCACCCTCGATGATCAGCAAGGCTTCCTCGGCGGCTTTTTCCTGCAGATAGAGGCTGGCCAGCCAGACGCGCGCCTGTTTGGTTGCCGGATGCAGCCGCAACAACTCCTCCAGCAATTCAATGGCCAGCTCGGGCCGCTGGGATATTTCCGCGAAGCGGGCGGCCACCAGCCGCTGCTCCGGCAGGGCGGGGGTGTTGATGACCAGCCTGGGCATGGCTTCCACCAGGTCCGGATGCTTTGGATTGGTGCGGTAGATCTGCCAGTAGAAGTCCAGGGCATCGTCATAGCGCCGGCTCGCCAGCAGGTGGCGCGCCAGATTTACCGCCATCACAGGCTCCAGGGTGCCGATCTGCGCGGCTCGGCGCAGGGCGGCGGCGCCCTGCTCGAATTGCGATTGCGCCAGGTAAGCCCGGCCCAGGCGCACCAGCAGGTCGAAGTCCCCGGTCTGATGGCGGGAAGCCTGCTCCCATTCCTGCGCCGCGGCGGCGGCCTGCCCCTGCTCCAGCAGCAGATCGCCCAGCCGGATGCGGTTGGCCACGTTCTCCGGCGCGGCCGCTTTCAGGTGCTGGCGCACGTCGAGCTCCCGCCCTGCCTCGCCGCTTTCCCGCAAATACCCGGCCATCAGCACCAGGGCCTGCGGATAGTCACGCAATTCCTTCAGGTTGCGCCCCCACATGCCGGCGGCCACATCTTTCTGCCCCATCACCCAGAACAGATTGCCCCGGGCATAGGACATGCCGGCCCGCTGCTCGAAGGAGAACACATAGCGCGTGAAAGCCTCCAGGGACTTGGTGAGTTCGCCGCGGTTGCGGTAGACCAGGCCCAGCAATAACGAGGCGCGGGCATCCGCCTGGTGGCCGGGCGGCACCCGGTTCAGGCGGGCGATGGCTTCCCCCTCATCCCCCCGGGCCAGCGCCAGCTCGCCCAACGCCAGGTTGGCCTCGATGCCACCTTCGCCCGAAGCGGCAAGGGCGTGCAGCAGCGGGAGTACCTGTGGTTGCAGGGCGGCATCCAGGGTGGCCGCCTTCAGGTAGGCCGTTGCCGCCCGGCCGGGCTTGCGGTCATGGCGCAACCAGTCCCCGTAGGCCCTCCACAGTCCGGCCTGGGCGGGATAGAGCGCCACGTTCTTGCTGAACTGCTCTTCGACCTGGGCCGGATCATGGCCGCTCTTGCCGGAGGCCAGCAGCACCTCTCCCGCTTGCCCGGCATCGCCCTTGGCCAGCAGGAAGCGGCTCCTGAGAAACTGGTACCGCCCGGCCTGGCGCCGTCCCGCCCCCGTGGCTTGCAACGCGCGCTCCAGCCTTTCCAGGGCGGCGCCGGCTTTGCGGAATTCCCCGGCGCCCAGCAGGCGCTCCAGCATCAGCAGCCGCACCCCATGCGCTTCCTTGTTCCCGTCCAGGTAGGCCTCGTAGGCTGCAATCTCCCCCTTCAGGGAGCCCAGCCCGCGATGCGCCCTGGCGATCCAAAGCTGCACCTCGGGCAGTTCGGGCAAGCGCTCGCGCACCTGTTCGAATTCCAGCAGCGCCTGGTGCGGTTCGCTGTCCCGCAGCACGATCCTGCCGAACAAGGTCAGCGCGGCCAGGCTGGGATTGACCCAGAATTTCTCCGCCGCGCGCTCCACCAGGGATTGCCGTTTACGAAGAAAGCGGATCACGCCCCGCAGGCGCCGGTTGGCCGCGTAATGCCGGGCATTGAGCCTGATGGCCTGCCGGTAGGACTGGGCGGCCTCCTCATGGCGCTGCCGCTTCTCAAGGTAGCGCCCCATATGATAGTGCGCCGAGTCGGATACGGGCCGCAGTTCCAGGGCGGATTGCAGGTGCGGCAGTGCCCGCTCGGGATCGCTATCCAGGTACAGCTTCGCCAGCCCGAGCTGGGCGTTGAAGTGATAGGGCGACTTTTTCAACAGCCGCTCCCAGGACTGCGCCGCCAGCTCGGGCTGCTCGCGGCGCAGGTAGCTCAAGCCCTCCCGGTACATGCCGCCCAGGCTTTGCTGGGCGGGCAGGGGCAGGGGCAGCACCAGGGCGGCGCCCAGCACCAGGTACAGCAGCGCCCCTGCTCCAGGCAGGCCGCGCCACGCCGCCTTGCGGCGGCAAATCACGGATCGCGCCGTGGGATTCGGCGCGGGGCCGGTGGGGGGCATGATGGGATTTGCGGAATGGACGGGAATGGCGTGGGGGCGGCGCTGCATCAGCCGCCCGAGGCTTTGGCCCATTGCTGCGGCGTGTAGGTCTTCAGGGCCAGGGCGTGCACGGCTTCGCGCATGACGTCGCCCAGGGCATGATAGACCATCTGATGCTGCTCGATCATGGTCTTGCCCTGGAACTTGTCCGATACCACCAGCAGTTCGAAGTGGTTGTTGTCCCCCATGGGAGAGTTCAGCCGAATATCATCGCCGGGAAAGGCGGTATCCAGCATGCTTTGCAGTTCTTCGATCGGCATCATGGCAAATTCCTTCAGATTGTCTGTGGTGCGGGATTGAGGGCTCTGTCCCAGGCTGGGTCTGAGAGTTGTGGTTTACGCAAATAAAGTTGGTGCTACAGACTCCGCGTACTTCGAGACGCGAGCTTCGCCCGCTCCTCAGCAACGCGGAGTCCTAAATTATCAGAGACTTAAAAAAACCGCATCCCCGAAGAGCCCGCCCACTCATGAGTGGGTGGGCGTCTCGCCTGTCCTGAGCAAAGCCGAAGGGAAGGGTGCGACGCCGGAGATCGTTCTCTCAGACAGAGCCTAGGCGGCGGCGCGTATGCGGAATATGAATTCATGCCGCAGATCCACGCAGGGCACGCCCTCGGCCAGCATCAGCATATCCACCACGGCGAACTGATGGCCCTTCTTCTCGAATTTCTCCACGGGCACCGCGCGCACCTCAATGCGCTGCCCCACCCGCAGCATCACCCGGTGCCGCACCTGGCTGCTGACGTGAATCCACGCCGGGAGAATAAACTGGTTGCTCAGCACCCGGTTGGCGGCCCTCAGCACCAGGCCCGGATGCAATGGCGCCTCGCTGCTTTCGCGGTAGAGCGGCAGATCGTCCATCACCCCCTCGCACCATTCGGCATTGTCCTCGGCCCGCGGACGCCACTGCAGCGTCCACAGGGGCTGCCGCAACTGCACCGCCTCCCAGCTCACGGGCACGCGTTCGGCCCCGGCTGGCCGCGCTGTGGCGGCCAGACCGGCCAACTCTTCCTGCTGCAGCGGCGCAGCGCCGGGCGGCCCCTCCAGCCGGGCCAGCTCAACCCCGCTTGCATTGCGCACGGTGACCAGCGGAAACTCTCCGCCCTCCAGACTGTCCGGCCCCGCGGCCT
>JAPUIH010000113.1 GCA_027297205.1 SAR324 cluster bacterium
GTGTGAACTTTTTGTGAACTTCACGAAGCAGGGAGCTACGGCATTACCGTAACTCCCTGATTTTGTTAATGAGCCGGGCGGGAGTCGAACCCGCGACCACCTGATTAAAAGTCAGATGCTCTACCAGCTGAGCTACCGGCCCGAGGGGTGATAATGGACAGACCGCGCGCGGCCATAGGGAAGAAATTTCCGCGAACTTATTGTGAACGATTAACTCTAACACATGGCGGGCTTGGCATGAAGATACGGATCCCGGGGGCACCGCCTGAAGCCATCATCCGCATAGCATCCCCAAGGGGATTTGAACCCCTGTCGCCGCCGTGAAAGGGCGGTGTCCTAGGCCAGCTAGACGATGGGGACATGATTCAAAAACAACAACTAGTAGAGATAATTACAGGGAAAGTCAATTAAAACGAGGGCGGCGGCTAGGAAAGGATGTCCATTCCCACCAGGGTGATATCGTCGTCCACCTCGCACTCGCCCACGAACTCCCGCAGGTTTCTGAGCAGCAGATCAAGCAGCGGCTGGATTTCCGATTCGGGGTTTTCGCGGATCAGTTTTGCTACGCGCTCCATGCCGAACTGATCTTCCGCACCGTTGTGGCTTTCGAACAGACCGTCGGTATAGAAAAAAATGCGATCACCCGGCAGCAGCTGGAACTCATCGGCTGAAAACTCGACCGGGTTGAATATGCCAAGAAACGTCGCCTGGGGCTCCAGTTTAATAATATCGCCGTGGGAGCGGCGATGCACCAGCAGCGGCGGGTGGCCTCCGCTGGCATAGGTCAGCATTTTGGAGGTAACATCATAGACTGCATAGAACGCCGTGATGTAACCGCCCTTGAGATTCAGGAACAATTCCCGGTTCATCCGCCCCAGGACGGCCGCGGGATCAGTTTGGGCGTAGCATGCGTTGCGGAATGTAATCTTGGTGATGGCCGTGATAAATGCCGCGCCCACCCCATGGCCGCAAACATCGACGATCAGTACGCCGACCTTCTTGCCTTCTTCCAGCACAACCACATCGAAAAAATCTCCCCCCACTTTATCCACGGGGATGTATTGGGCGCCTATGCTGTATTCCGTATTTTCGGGAAAGCTATCCGGCATGAGGGCCATCTGCATGTCCTTGGCGGTTTCGAGATCGTCGATCAACATTTGATTGCGATACTGGAGCTGTTCATTGGCATGCAAGAGGTCCTTTTGCAGGCGCCGCAGACGCAGATGGTTGCGCACGCGGGCCATCAATTCGTCGAAATTGAAGGGTTTCGTGATGAAATCGTCGGCACCCATATTCAGGCCGGTTACTTTCTGGGAGGTTTCGCCTTCCGCGGAAATCAGGATCATGGGGATTTCCGAATACCTTTCGTTCGAGCGCACTTTCTTCAGCAATTCCAGCCCGTTGAGCTTTGGCATCATCACATCGGAAAGAATTAAATCAATGTCTGGATGTACTTCCAGCACCGCCAGCGCTTCTTCTCCGTTGTTTGCGGTGTGCACCTTGAACTTCTGCTTGGAAAGAAAAAACTGGACGATGCGGAGGATGTCATTATCATCATCGACCACAAGCAAATGCGGCTGTTCCTGCTCCGGGTTTTCTTCCCGCCGAATTTTATTTTCCTGTCCTGGGACCATTCTACTCTTCTCTATTGGATTGATCGCGGTGGTTGGATTCAATCATGCTCACTGATTCTTATTCCGCCGCAACCAATTATACGGTTTTTCTCGCTGCCCTAACTTTTCAATTCGGTGCAAAGAGGGATCAATACCCTTGATTGTCGCATTATTTCCGGCGTAAGTGCCGGTATTTTCTGTTCAATTTCCTCCTGCGGGCAAGCGGCCACGTCTGCAAGTCACTCATCGGAATTTCCATCCACGGCATTTACTACCGCATTTAGCCAGTCAACGTAAATCATATCCAATTCCGCAAAACAAACTGTTTTCCCGCCTGGGGGACGAAATTGATTCCTGATACGGTTTGTAGGGCCGCTGTTTGCATAACCCGCATATACAAAAGGGAAAATGTCCGTATTCCCGGAAAATTTGTGCGTCCCAAACCGAGCCAACGGCGCAGATCTCCTATAAGCCCAATCCAGTGCAGCGGCAGCCATGCAATCCAACAAACGCACTTTTCACGACCTGCTGAGTATTACCCGCAAGGAAGCCAACCAATCCGTCGATGTGATGGCTGTTTTGCTCAATATTAGCGCCGAAGAGTACGAGGCCCTCGAAACCTGGAAATACCCGGACGAGGAGACCCTGAAGCGGCTGTGCCTGATGATGGAATGGAATTATTACGACACCCAGCGCCTGATAATCAACGAAATGATTTCGCCCCGCCGGCCGACCCCGGAGCACGTACCGCCGGACAGCGCCAACAGCCCGGTCGCTCCGGATGGCGTCCCGCAATTCGGCGTTCCGCCCACCGGGAAGGGCCGGAATTCCTTGGGCGAGCGTTTGCACGAAGTGCGCATGATCACCGGCCAGTCCACGGAAATTATTGCCCTTATGCTGAACCTGGAAGAAGAGGAATACCTGCGCATGGAGCAAGGTACGCCGCCTTCGGACGAGGTGCTGAGGCGGATCAGTGTGATCTACAATTGGAATTACCAGGACCTGGTTTCCGTGTTGCGCTCCGAACACGCCAAATCCTTCCAGCCATCCAGGGTCGGCATGCCCTTTCTGGGATCCACCGCCTACACGGCGCACTTCCGGCAGATCAGCCAGGAACTGGAGGGCATGTTCATGAACCTCTCGGCTACCGAACAGCAAATGGTGCTGGCGCAGCTCGAGCTGATACGCGACACCATGCGCCGCCAGCAGAAAGCCACCCCGGCCTAATATTTCCGGCCGGTGCCTCCCCTGATTGGGTTTCCGCTCCGGGAACCGCACCAGCAAGAGAAAATACAAGCAAATTAATTGCGGCCGGTGAGGTTTGCAACGGCTTCCGCACTTGCTACAATCTCACTCCGCAGGTGGCAACGGGCAGTTCCTGGGCCGAAGCGACAGGCCTAATTCCAATAGACGAAACCCATTAGGGAGCCAGTGAGGAGGATATGAAGGGGCTGTTCTTCGCCAAACCCATCGAGTTCCGCCTGGAGACGCCGGCCGACACCCTAGTGCAAGGGGAAGTGATGGAGGGGCAGATCACCGCGGTCAACCGGGGGCAGGCCAATGAAAAAGGGCTGCGCCTCCAGGTGGGACTGGCTTACGGGGATTTCAAGGCAATCAAGGAAAACGAGGCTGACGCGCTGGAGATCGTGGAGCGTCAGAATCTGGGCAAAAAGTTTTCCCTCAAACCGGGAGACGAGCACCGCGCCGAGTGGCGGTTTCAATTGCCGCACGACTGTCCCATCACCAGCAGCGAGGGTTCCCTGTTCCTGCTTTATGGCAGGGAACTGGAGGAATCCGGCGCGCGCAGCAAGATCGACTTGCGGGTGCAACTGACCCCGGTGCTAGAAACCGTCATATCGAGCATCGAGAACCATTTCGCCTTTGCCGCCAAGTCGCGAATCCACACCAACGGCTTCACGGAGGTCAGCTTCAAGCCCCCCTCCTCCTATCCCACCCTGGACGAGATGACCGTGCTGATGCGGGTGCGGGAAAAGGAGGGCATGGACCTGCACTTCCATTGCCGGACCAAGACTTTCAACCGGGCGGCTGGGAAAGGTCTCAAAGCACGCACGGTGAAATTCGAGCACAATTATCCGCGCAACAAATACCTCATCTACAATTCGCAGCCCAACCGTGCGCTTTTCCGGTCAGTCATCGAGGAGGTGCTGGCCAAGGCCACACCGGGCAAGGTGACGAAGAGGTAGAAATTCACCGGCAAAGGCACACAGCATTCCGCACTGCATGAAATGCGTCCGCCTGTTTGGCCAAGGCGTGGTTCCAGAAGACTGCAATAGAATATGAGCAAAGGGAAATCTTCCGCACGGAGCAAGGGAGGGCGCAGCCGCTCCCGCCGGGACATCCTGACAGGCTTGGCAATTTTATTGCTCGCCGCGGGCGGCGCCTTTCTGTATTTCGGCTTGGACGGTCAGGATATGAATCCCGGCAATCAAGATCTGCTTGCCAATTACGGCGATCCGCGGCAAATCGCTTTGGGGGAGGCGTTGTATGCACGCAACTGCACCAGTTGTCATGGTGAGCGGGCGATTGGGGAAAACCAGGCCCATATCAAGGGCGGCGCGAGGCCGGGTGGAGGCTATTGGGCACCGGCACTGAACGGAGGCGCCCACGCCTGGCATCATCCACCGGAAGGACTGTTTCAGATCGTGAAGGAGGGCTCGCCCGCGGCGGATTCACCCATGCGCGGCTGGGGAGGCCGCATGAGCGATATAGAAATTCACGCGGTGCTGGCTTATTTGCAATCCTTGTGGCCTCAAGCTCTGCGGGAACGCTACGAGAAGGCGTTTTCGGGACGATAAACCGGCCCGGCAACCCACCGCCCGGTGATGCCGATGGTAACCGCGATGAACAAAGTGCTGGTTCTGATGGTTCCCCTCGCGCCCTGCCTGCTGGTTAACGCCGTGGCAGGCAATCTCCAGGCGCTTCAAAGATCGAAATCAATGCGCTCGAAGGCCCCCGCGGGGTTTTCCCCCAGCCGTTTTCCTTCCGCATAGTAGTAGCGCTCGCCCAGCGTGCCGCCGGAAGTGAGAATGGTGGAAGAAACCGTCCCATACCCCGGTGAACGGATGAACACCGCCCCCAGCGCGCCATGAATCTCCTCGGTGGGATCATCACTCTGAAGATCATCCGGTTGTGTGGCGTCGCCCAGAAACAACTGCATCCCGGTCAGGAGTGCCTCGCCGTCCCGCTCTTGCGATTGCTGCAGAAAATTCAGGGACCGCGCCACCTTGGGCCAGCTTTGATCGTCCAGGGAGTAATTGCTGAGGGCATGAAAACCCGGCGCAATCTCGCGCGGAGGCTGCCTCTCTTCGGAAGTGAAATAATAGAAGCGGCCCGCATCCCCGAAGAGGACGTTGAAGGGCCTGTATGTGGCCATATCCAGCCCCTCCAGCCATGCGCGGGCATCCCGCAGGCGCGCATGCTGGAGCAGCCCTGTCACGATTCCACCCCTGGACTGGACGTTGCGGGGCGCCGGCCGGGGTGAAACATGACGGTTGGTGAGCGCGGCCATCATGCCATGCTCGTTACGTCCCATCCAGGTTCCCCCGGCTTCCAGGTCTCGGCCGGCATAAATGCGAGGATTGTACTGTATCACCGCCGGAGGCGCGGCGGGCCGGCTGTGGTACTCGTCGCGGTTGCCCGCGAGCAAGAGCGGCACATCCGGATGTGCTTGCAAAGCCAGCAGAACCAAACACATACGGGAATTGTCACCTGAGGAGAAGCGGTTGCGCTTGAACCATGCACCGTGAATCCGGGAATACCAGGGTTGTCGCACCCAGGCCAGCAGCATAGAAACTGCGGAGGGGAATTGCAATTGGAAATGGAAGGGGCGGCGGACGGGACGGCGCTCCCTGTGCGGGGGGGCGCCGCGCGACCTGTCAGGTAATTTGTACAGGAAAGCGTGGCACGCGGAGGCGCCGGAACGGCTGGGCTAACCGGAGATGGCAACCCGCGAGGAGGCGACTTTGTTTTCCTTCTTGACCGCTTCCATCCATTCGCCCTCATCTTCCGGTTCATCGGTAAAGAGCGGATGACGGGTGCTGAACTTGGGATCGTTGAGCACGATCTGCTGGCCGACACGGTTGTTCTTGTTCACCACGATCGGGCCTTGCAAATTCACCGTTACATCCATGACGCTCCCAGACATGGTGACGATCACGTAGACCAGCAAGTCGTCCACGTTTTCCGTCTCAAGCGACTTGATCTGATCCCTCTTCACCGAGAAGTGATACTCGGTCAGAATCCGCGAGGGCTCGATGACCACAAAGGCCAGGGCGGGCTGATCCAGGGACTGCATCCACTGAAAGGGCTCTCCCAACTCGTCGGGGATCAGGGTGAAGCGGATATTTTCGGAAAACCCCAGCATGCCCTCTGCAAGGGTGATCACGTCCCCTTCCTTGACGTCGATCGTTCCAAATCTTGTGGTTTGCACTTTCATAAGATTACCTGACTCGAGAATCTGGGTTAAAGGTTCGGAGCCACCCGGCTCCCATAATTGAACGGCATGGCCGCTACTTCTTCTTCTTCCAAAGATCACCGAAAGTTTTCAGGGTCAGCGGCGCCTTGGAGGCCGCGCGCTTGTTTTCCTCCTGAATTCGGATGTATACCTCCTCCCGGTGAATCGAGAACTTCCTGGGGGCCTCGATCCCAAGGCGAACCTGCTTGCCCTTGATCTCGATGACCTGAATCTTAATCTCATCACCAATCGTGATGCTCTCGCCCGACTTCCGTGTCAGAATGAGCATTAACGCCCTCCCGGCTACTCAACTACGTGAATCTTCGCTCATGCTCTTGTGTGCATCATCCCTTACCTGATGCGCATTAACCGCTCCGGCTCTTTTAGCCTCCGGCGGAAATTTTACGCGATGGAAAACTGCCCGGTATTGATCCGGCCCCATCACGCCCCACGCGCGAATCATAATCGCAGGGTGCGGTGCCTTGTCTGCCGTTACCTTCCGCACACCTCCATGGATATATATCTGTAGATAATCAATTTCCGCACCAAACCGTGCCTTGCCTCACATTTTTTTCGCAATCCCGCCATATTCATGCACCAGCCCCACCTATCTCAGAAAGTTCAGCAGGGACGGCTGAAGCAAGCGGGCGCTTGTGTCCAATGCCGCCCGGTTGCGGGCATCGGCCAGGTTCATATCCACCACCGCTTCCGCCATATTGAGGTCTTCGATATCCGAAAGCTGTTTGATCTTGGAAAGTTCCCGGTCTCCCAGCCTGTCCAGCCGGTCCTCCATTTCCTTGCGCACCGCACCGGTATTGGCCCGTACTTCCAGCACCTGCTCAAAAGCCATGTCAATGTCTCCCAGACGCTCCTCCAGAATGCCCTGATCGTTTTCCTCCAGACCGCGTTTCAGGGTTTCCAGCAAATCAAAGATATTGACAGTGTCCGGGTCGCCTTCCTTGTGAAAAAAGATCTCCTCGGCGGTCACGTTGAGCGGGAGCAATACGCCTTCGCCCGTCCGCACCAAGCGCTGGTCCTGGTTCCCCTGGTATGTGACAGAGGGATTGGGACGGAAGATGAATTCCATCCCTTCGGGAAATTCCATATCGGGTTCGTCCGCGGCGCGTTCGGGCAAATTGAAATGCAGCATCACCTTGTCGCTGGCCTTGCCATCCTCGTTTACCATCTCCATGGTGGAGATCAGCGTTTTGTCCCGGCTCCAGGTCTTTCCGCCATCATCGGAAATCTGCACATGCGCCCGGCCGAACGCGCCGGGCTTGGTGACCCGCATAATGTAACTATTGCCGGAATGGCCCTCAAAGCGCGCCAGTTCCGTCTCCATGCCTTGCTCCATGGCCTCTAGCGCCGGATCCCGCGTGGGGGCCTGCTCGCCATTCTTCTCGCTGGCCTCGGCTTCAAAGCGCACCACGGCCTGCTGCGTGTCCGGCATCTTCCGCAGGGATTGGGTAAAGGTTTTGCTGCCGGAAAAGATGAAAAGCTTGCCGATTTTGGAGTTACCGGCCTGCACCATGCTGTCGGCAATGGCTTTGATCTCCGTGGCCGTTACCCGGCGCGAGGCGTCGTCCCCGGTGGCATTGGCCTGGGAGAGAATTAGATTCTTGGTGCGGCGCAGTTTGTCGCCCACATCGGCCAGCAGGGCCTCCGTGCGGTCCATCCACACGAAGTCGTCACGGATGTTGCGCTGCAACGTGTTCATGAACTCGATGCGGGTGCGGAAATCCATGGCCTGGGTGGCGCCGATCGGGTCGTCGGAAATCTTGACGATGCGCTTGCCGGAGGAAATATCCCCCTGCAGGCTCTGAATCTTCGCCTCCGCCGTCTGTATATTGCGGACGACATTATTTTGCTTTGTCAGATCTGTTACGCGCATCTTTGCCAACCAAATTTCAGTTACATATTGATTACGGTGCGGGTCATTTCATCCACGGTGGAAATAAATCGCGCCGCGGCGTCAAACCCCCGCTGGAATTGCACCATGTCGGCCACTTCCTCATCCATGTTCACGGAGGACACCTCGTCACGAAGCTGTTGAAACTGGTCCACCACCAGCTTCTGGCTCTGCGACTCCGCCGTATTGCGGTTAACCATCAGCCCCAGTTCGGCGATCGTCGCATTGTAAAACTCGTCGAAAGTGATGCTGTTCCCCTGCATATTGGGGAGAAACTGCAGTCCATGAATTTCCAGCGCTTTGGAATTGTCTCCGGGCAGAAGATTGGTCCCAGCGGTGATCTGATTGGGATTTTCCACCAGCCGGTCGTTAATGCGGAAATCCTTCGCCCCTTCCAGGGATTCGAAAAAATTGTTGAAGCCCATCACCACGGAAAATTCCGTCTCATCCTTGCCCAGCACAAAGCGCGTCGGATTCTTGGAGGCAAGCACCACGCTGCCATCGTCTTCCAGCCTCGCTTCGAAGATATTGGGGTCCCCCACCACCTGATTGATCCGGTTCACGATATCCCCCACCGTGTCCTGACCGGCCTTCACATCGATTTCATAGAGCTCCAGGAACTCGTTCGTCTCCCCGTCCAGCACCTGCACACTGAATTTGCCATCCTTCAGGAAGGGCAGGGGTTTGTTGAGTGCATCGGCGCGCAGGGCAAAGGAACTGCGCATCAGATCGAAAGTGGTGTTAAGGCCCGTCCCGGTGGCGTGAATGCGGTTCACCTTGAAGGCCAGTTCGGAAGCCAGTTGATTTACTTTGTCGATGAAATGAATTGAGGTCTTGTCCCGCAGGTCGATCAGCTCGCGCATTTCCCCACCGCGCACGGTATCCGTCAGATCGGCGCTGATGCCCTTGGAATCCACGCCGCGCAGGCTGAACATGCCCAACTCGTCGTTTGCAAAGGAAGCTTCGAGCTGATTCGCACGCCGCCCCACCACCAGAGGCCAGCCTTCGCCCACGGACACGGTAACCAACTGTTTTTCGTTCTCCACCCAATCGATCTCGATCAGCCTTGAAAGTTCCTTCAAGGTGGCTTCCCGTGCGTCCCGAAGGTCGTTGGTTTGGCCGCTGCCCCGTTCGGTTTGCTGGATCAGCCGGTTTTGATCCACCAGTTGGCGCGCAAGTTGGTTGATCTTGTCCACCTGCACCGCCAAACGGCCGTTCATCTCCATACGGAAGGCGGCCAGTTCTTTATGCACATCCTGGAAGCGCCGCGACAAGGATTTGGAGGCGTTGATCACCTCCTGCCTGAATATCTCCGATTCGGGCTTGTTTGCCAGTTGCCCCCATGCGTTCCAGAAATCGTTCAAAGGTCCGCGCAGGCCGAGCCCTTCCGCATCGTTGAACAGGTTTTCAAGGCGCCGCAGTCCATCTTCCCGCATTTTCAGCTCGCCGCCCCGGGCCTGCTCGCCGATCAACCGCTCGTTAAGAAAGCGGTCCGTGATGCGTTCCACTGCGGTCAGGTCCACACCCGTTCCGAAGCGGGAGCGTAGCGGATGCTGGGGATCGAGGTCCACCCGCTGCCGCGAGAAGTGCTCGTTGCCGATATTGGCGATATTATGACCGGCCACGTTCATCCCTGCCTGCTGGGATTGCAGGGAGCGCTTGCCAAGATCGAGCTGGCTGAAGAGACTGGCGGTGGGCATGAATTGGATTCCTCAGGGGCTAGGAGCCGCCTCGGCGGTGTAATCGGAACTCAGACCGAAGTTTGCCTGAATGAGGGAGTCACCTTTTGCAACCGGCCTTCCTCGGAGTAGGTGGGATGCATTTTGATGGTCTCGTTGATGACGGCCAGGGTGGCATCGATAGCCTTCAACCTAGCCTGGGCGTTGAACGAGGTTTCCTTGGCTAGGCGCCGAATATCCTCCACCAGCGCAACCAGCCTCGCGTGGCTCTCGCCCAGCCTCTGGCCGAGCGCCTCTTCCACGCGGGAAATGATGCGGCGCAGAGTCAAATCCGCGGGAGCCTCGTTCCATATGCCCGCCAACTCGTCCACGATCTGCATCCGCCTCCGTTCCAGGGCCTGAATTTCGCGCACCAGCCGGATTTTGTCCTGCTGTGTCTTGAGCAGGGTCATGCCGTCCATCGCGCCATCCTGGGCAGCTTCCTGCTCCAGTTCTTTCCTCAAGGCCTCGTGGGTCTCTATTTCCTCTTCGAGGAGGGATTTGAGATCGTTCAGTCTGGCTTCCACTGTCCCTGTTCCTTGTTATCCTGTGCAAAACCAATCAATCCGGGCGGAACCGGTTTCCGCCACTCGTTTCCTCCCTGGACGCCGGCGGGGCCGCGTTCAGACCCCGGATTCCCGCACTGCAGGGACCTTCCCGAGGATTATGGCCGTTCCAAATCTTCCTTCAGGGAAGCGGTCAGCATTTTTCCCGCGAGCTTGTCCGGGTCCACCTTTAACTCTCCCCGCTTCAGCTTGGCCTTGACTTCGGCCACGCGCTCGGTGCGCACATCCGGCTCTGAGCGGATGGTCTCCCTGATCTTGTTCATGGTGTTCAGGGAGATGCGATTCGCCGCGTTTTCTGCTTCCTGAGGCTGCCCGGAGCTTATTGGCGCGGCATTGCCGCCCTTGTCCTTGGCTTTCCCCGTACTGAGTTCGGAGATGTTAGGTGGCTGTTTTCCGGTAACTTTCATTTCATGTCTCCAACCAACTCCATTTGCGGGCTATTGGCGGTGGATATCCTTTTCCACCGCATTCGCTGGACACAACGCTATCGGTTATAGAGATACAAAAGGCGCGCCGTTTTGCCGGGTTTGCTGTATTTTTTTGCAACCCACAGCGGGCCTGATGCGGGTGAGGAAGCCCGGAGGCGCCTCAATGCGTTGTTGCCGCAGAATTCCCGTCTGATAGACACATCGGGATTTCGGCGGAAAACTTGAGGAATCGCGAAATTTATTTGCCCTGGTACTGGTTTTCCAGGTTGCGCACGATGAAATCAGCGAGGCCGATCCCGCCGCGCCCGGTCATCAGCCGCACGAATTCCCCATCGAGCATCTCTTTGAAGATTTCCCGGCCTTTTTCTTTGCCAAACAGGTTGGATTCAGGCACTGACTTACGCATTTCCTTCAACATCTGCTCCACCAGCAGGGCCTCGAATTCCTGGGCGGCCTTGCGCAGCCGCGCCTTATCCTGGCCGGCGCGGAGTTTCTCCCCAGAAATTTCTGAGGCCGGCTCCAGGCGGGGCAGGCGGACATCCAGGTCTAATCGCATGGTTCCTCGATAGTTAGCGGATTTCAAGATCGGCGTGCAGGGCGCCGGCGGCTTTGATAATTTTCAGCACTTGCACCAGGTCCGCGCTGGACGCCCCCACTTTGTTCAGCCCATCCACCACCTCCTTTAGGTCCACTTCCCCCTTGAACAGCACAATCCCCGGTGAACTGGGAATCGCCAATTGGGGTTGGCCCGGGGCGGCTGGCTGCTGCCCAGCGGCGGCCTGGGCTTGCTCACCGGTTGGGAGCTTGATCTCGATGCTCAAATTGCCATGGGAAATGGCAATGGGGGAGATGCGCACATGCTGCCCCATCACGATGGAGCCCGTCCGCTCGTCCACCACCACCCGCGCCACGGCATCGGGCACGATATTCAGGTTCTCGATTCGTGATATCAACTCCACGGTTTGCCCCAGATAGCTTTCGGGCACCGAAACTTCCACCGTGCCGGCGTCCTTGGCCCGCGCCGAGCCATCTCCGAGTTCCCTGTTGATCAGCTTGGCGAGGCGGAATGCGGTGGTGAAATCGCTTCTCTTCAGATTGATGAATATCCGCGAGCGCGTGTTCAGGTTCAGGTTGATCTCCCGCTCCACCACGGCGCCGCGGATCACGAAACCCTTGGTGGGCACCAGGCTGGACTTTGGATCGACCAGGGGCGTGTCCTCGTTCTGAACCGGCGGCTGGCCGTCCGCACCCCTCTCGATCCCCTTGGGAATGCCCGTGATCGGGCCCTGGCCGGTGGCGAAAATCACCTGGTTGGCGCCGTAGAGCAGGGTGTACATCAGCGTGCCACCGCGCAGTGAAGTTGCATCCCCAAGCGTGTCCACGGTCACGTCCAGGCGCGAGCCCGCCTTTGCAAAGGCCGGCAGGGTAGCGGTGACCAGTACCCCGGCAATGGAGCGGCCCCGCATATCACCGGGTCCGAGGCTGATCGCCATGCGCTCCAGGGCATTTTGCAGGGGTCGCCGCGCCAGCAGGGAATTTTCCGAATCTCCCGTGCCGTCCAGCCCCACCACCAGCCCGTAACCGATCAGCTGATTTTCCCGCGCGCCCCGCAGATAGGCGACATCCTTGACCCGGATCGCCCATGCCGGCGCCACGGAAAGCAGCGTGAGCATCAGCGCAAGCAGCACCATGCGCCGCACGGCGCCTTCGCACCCGGACATTGCCGTTCGCATATGTGGGTTCCGCTTCACTGCCGCTCCTTGAGTTGCCGCCACCGTTTCCGCGGCGGACAGGTTTACCTGGGGGCCCGTTGGGGGGGCGAGCCCCTGGGCCGTGTCAGAAAACTGGATAGCCGGTCCACAAACTGCGCGGGCTTGCTCCTGGCCGCGGCCGCGGCCGCACCGGCGGATTGCCGCGCCACCGCCGAACGCCGCACCAGCCTTTTGATTTTGTAGTCCGCTTTGCTCAACTTGTTGGCACCCACCTGGTTCCTGTCATCCACGTCCCTGGGCCGTACAATGCCTTGCAGGGTCACGATGTATTTGACCCGGTTTCGCTCCCTGAATATGGGAGGATGAATGCCACGCACCAGCAAATTCCCGTTTGGCAGCACTCCCGCCACCTCCACCTCGATGGTCTTGATGGAGCGCATAATCTCGTTCTGCTCCTTTTCGATCGCTTCCCGCCGTCTTTCCTGGGCCCTCAAAAACGCGATCACGGGATCGACCTGTTGCGGCTGCTCCGCTGGGGCCTCCTCCGGCGTCTCGGGCAGGGCCTCGGGAACGTTGATAATGCTCGACATATCGATCACGGTGAGCAGGTCTCCGCGGTAGCGCGCCCGGTGATCGCGCATCAGGTTTCCCCAGGATGCGGCGCCGCGCCACAGGGAGCCTTCATACAGGTTGCGCCTGCTGCTGATGGGCGGGCGGTTGCGGAACCTTTCCTGGCGGAGCAGGTCGTCGCGGGTCTTGCTGGTGCTCTCGGGAGCCTCCTGCTGAGCGGAGAAGGGAATGCATCCAGCCAGCGCCGCGGCGGCGGCCAGTGCCAGGAGCGTCATCTTCAACCGAACCAATCCTCGCTTCATATTCACCCGAATCCGTTTGCCCTTGCAGCCGCCACGGGGGCCATTGCCATGCCGAGCGGCGCTTAAATATTTCAGTTTACCTTGACAGTTTCGTCGGCCTGTAGGATGCCATGCACGATTTTTCCCGATTCGAGATTCCTGACTGGAATAAATTGCCCAATGCGCCCCTGCACAAGCGCCACGCCCGGCGCCTTGAGCAGCAGGGTGCCCGACTCGTAGATTACCGTCACCCGGCCGCCTTCAATCAAATCCAGAGGCGCGGCAAGCAAGGCCTGGCGGATGGGCTCGTTGCGTCCCAGGGACCGCTTGGCCAGCCGCCCCACCACCTTCTGCTTAGAGGTAATGTAGGGACCGCCCCGGTTTGCGCTGATGTTCTGGCGCACCAGGGCCAGGTCTTCGGCCTTGATTTTCTGATTGCGATGGATGGGGCGCCTGGCCACCAACACGTTCCGGTATATTTTCTGGCGCACACGCACCATGGTTTTCCAGGCTTCCCGGCCATTCACCGTGGCGCTCACCCTGAATGCACGGGTGCCGCCGCCTACCAGATGCTCGCCCATGGGCGCCACCTGCCAAGTCACTTCTCCCTTGGGCAGCACCACCTCGGATAGGGGCGTGGTCAGCGTCTGCTTCAGTTCATCATCCTCCCTGGCCCCGGCATTCCGCGCGGCGTGCTCCAGCACGATCTGTGTGATCTGATCCACCGGCACCACCTGTGCCGCCCGCAGCACCATGGCCCGCGGGGGAACAATCAATTTGACCTGCGGGGAAAATCTGGCCGCCATCAGGCGCGAGCGCACGAGGGCCTCATTGACGCGCAAGGCCCGCCCAGGCTTGGGCGAGGCGCCAATTTTGACTTGGGAAAGCCGTTGCAAAGCCTGCAGATTGAAGCCGTCCAGTTCCGCGATTTCACCCAGGGTGAACGATTCGCCGAACACCTCGGCCTGGGGCAGCACGCGCACCTCGAATTCTTCGACGGGCCGCACCTGACCCCATGCCGCCGTGGCGGCACAGAACAGCAGCAGCAACGGCAGCGCTTTAATGGCTCTCTTCATCGCTCATGCCTTTCAGGACTAGCGGATAATCTGATTGGCGGTCTGGAGCATCTCATCCGAGGTCTGGATGGCCTTTGAATTTACCTCATAGGCCCGCTGGGCGATGATCATGTTCACCATTTCATCGACCACGCTTACATTGGATATTTCCAGAAAGTATTGGTTGAGCGTGCCCATGCCGTTGATCCCCGGGTTTTCCACCACCGCATTGCCGGAAGCCGCGGTGGGGCTGAACAGGTTTTTGCCCAGGGGCGCCAGTCCGGCGGGGTTGACAAATCGCGCCAGTTGGAGCGTTCCGATGGGCGTGGGCAGAGTCTCCTCTCCCACCAGTACGGAGACGGTGCCGTCCAGTCCAATCTGCACCTGACGGGCGTCCTGGGGCACGATCAATTCCGGTTCAAGCGGGAATCCATCCTGGGTCACGATTCGGCCCTGGGCGTCGCGCTGATAGTTTCCTGCCCGCGAATAGGCGATGGCGCCGTTGGGCTGGAGAATCTGGAAGAAACCCACACCCTCGATTGCCACATCCAACTCCACGCCCGTGTTACGCATATCGCCCTGAGTGAATATCTTCTCCGTGGACACGTGCTTGACACCGTGGCCGGAGTGAATACCCACCGGAATGGTCGTGTTCTGGGACGATGGGGAACCCGCGGCCCGATCGATCTGATAGAGCAAATCCTGAAAATTGTTGCGGCTTTTCTTGAAGCCCACCGTCGCCACGTTGGCAAGATTGTTTGCCACGGTATCGATTTGCCGCTGTTGGGCACCCATGCCCGTGGCGGATACAAACAGGGATCGCATCATAAGGCGGTATTCCTCCAGTTAAACAGGTTCAATGCGGGCGATTAGACTTCTGCCAGCGAAATTGCACGTTGGTTCATCTCATCCGCTGAGCCCAACGCTTTTTGCATGGATGTGTAGGAGCGGTTGGCTTGAATCATGCGCACCATTTCCCTGAAGGAATCCACGTTGGATTTTTCCAGGGACCCTTGCACCAGGTCCACATCCTCCAGGATACGCGCGTTGTTCTCTTCACCGACCGGAGCCATCAGAGAGTTACCGAGTTTTTGCAGGCGGTCCGGGAACGGGAAAGTGACAATTTTCAGGCCGCCGGTATTTTTTCCATCTACGATTATCGATCCATCCTCGGACACCTCAACGGCCCCGCCTTCGATGATGATTGCACCTTCCTTGCCGTTCACCAGATAACCTTCAGTGGTGACCAGTTGCTTGTCTTGATTGAGATGGAAGCTGCCGCCGCGGGTAAAACGTTCTCCCTGGGGCGTGTTGATACTGAAAAAGCCGTTGGGATTGGCCAGGGCGAGGTCGAGCTGCTGACCCGTTTGCTGCAGGCGCCCCTGGCCCATGTTTTTGCCCATGTCGGCTATGGACACGTAGAATGTGCCCACGCCGGTATAAGGCGCCAGGTGCTCGTGATGGGCGAATACCTCCTCATCGGACATGGAGGGCACACCCATGGTCTGGGCGAACACCGATTGGAAGGCCGGCTGGTCTCCCTTGTACCCGGCCGTTTCCACGTTCGCCAGATTGTTGGCGACGGCCTCCATCTGCCTCTCGAGAGACTTGCCGTAGGACACCAGTGTGTAAATTCCCTGTGGATTCATGAGGCTATTTCCTCGTTGCCGGCGCCTGCGCCGGTCCTGATACGGGCCAAAAACGTGTTATTCTTTGGCAAGGAAAAAGCAAGGCACATGCCATCCGCTTACAATTCCAACCCGGGAATCCGCATTGCGCGCCGATATCCAGGAAATCCGCAATGATTTGAGCGGCAAGGCCGCGCAAGGATTTATTTCCCTTGCCATGCTCGAGGCCATGCAATTTCCCGGCCCACAAGCCGGCGGTTCCTTTCCGGGGCAAGGTGCCCCGGCCAGCGCGCATTTCACGCAAACGTCTGTTATCTTGACGGATTAAGCCGTTTCTTTTATGCTTATCCAGGGCGCTGACGCCCCCTCGCAGGACGCTTGCCGCCTATGAACGTGCCTGAGAATGTCTCTTCCGAAACGGCCCAAGTCCTTCTCGACGATCTGAAGGCCTATCAGCGGGAACAGGAAGACGACCCCAGGAACCATCTGCCTCCCTATCACTGCGGATTAATTTACGCCCAGCTTGGGGATTACGCCTCCGCGGTGCACAGCTACCAGACCGCCCTTGAGCGCAATCCGGAATTTGGCCAGGCTTACTTCAACATGGCCATCGCCTATTCCAATCAGGAACTGTACGAAGAGGCCGTGCAAAACTACCAACAGGCCATCCAGTACAATCCCGAAGATGCCGAGCCCTGGGCAAATCTGGGCGCGCTGCTGCAATTCCAGGGCAAGGTGGAGCAGGCCCGGGACGCCTACCGGAAATCCGTCACCCTCAATCCGAACGAAACGGAAGCCCGCCGCCAGATGGCCCTCATGCTCTACGATGATGGACGGGAAGAGGAGGCGGAGCAGGTGTTTCTGGAAGCGGTGGAGCACAACAACCGCGATGCGGAGGCATGGAACAGCTTGGGCCTGATCGCATTTCGCCAGGACCGCCTGGACGAGGCCCGCGGCCGCTACCAAAAAGCGGTGGAGATTGACGAGAATTTCGCCCAAGCCTGGAACAATCTGGGCAATTTGCACTTGAAGCAAAAACACGAGGCCGCCGCCGTGGGCGCCTACCGCAAGGCCCTGGCGGGCGATTCGGACGATCCGGCCATCTGGTTCAATCTGGGCGAGTTCTTTTTCAGCCGGGACCATCCCGAAGCGGAAAAATGCCTGGCGCGCGTGGTGGAATTGGACAAGAGCGACATGGAGTCCTGGGAGATGCTGCGCCAGTGGTACAAACGCCATCCCCATTATCCCAGTTGGAAGTCCGTGCTCTCCGTACTGCTGGCCAACAGCCCGGAGGATTCTTCCCTGATACGGGAAATCTCCTATGTGCATGAAAAGATGGGGGAACACGCCGAAGCGATCAGCAATCTGAAGCGCCTGATCGAGCTTCATCCGGAGGATTTGGAATCACGCCTGATGATGGCCGGACTGGCTCTCAAGCAGGGCAGGCCCATGGACGCCTTTGAGCAACTCTCACAACTGGATTCCAGCGATGAGGAAATCCTGAACATGTGGCACTACCTGGGTCAGCGGATGGTCTATCACGGCAACGACCAGGAGGCGGAATCCTGCTTTATGAACGTGATCGCGCACCGGCCCGAGGACTGGGCCGCATGGCAGTATCTGGGCGAACTGGCGCGCAACCGGGAGCAATGGGAGTTGGCCTTCGAGCGCTTCGGACGGGCGGAAGAGATCAACCGCAACGACAGGACCGTGTGGATGCCCCTCGCCGGGCACTTCGAACAGGCCGGAGACTACGCCAGGGCGGCGCAGTGCCTGGATAGGCTTTCCGATCTGCCGCGCTATATGACCGGGGAGTGGGAGCGCTTTCTGTCCACCTACCAGCAGGCGGGCCGATCCGAGCAGTTTCTGGAAAGGCTGGAGCAGCTTCTTTTCGACAAACGGCTCCCCAACCGGCTCTGGATCACCTTGGCCGGGATGTATTCCCGAGCCGGTGATGGCGGACGGGCGGGCATCTGTCTGGAGCGGCTGGACGAGCCTCTGGAGAACTATCCGGAAGCCCAGGCCATCGCCGAGCAGGTGGCCCGGGAAACACCGCATCCCCCCCCGGCGGCGCCATCCGAAGCGGCCGCGCCCCAGCCTGCTCCCGCGCCGCAGGGCAATGGAGACTCCGAGCTTGAGCAGGAACTCTTGCAACAGATGGCGCACCAGCCCGAGCTGCCCGTCGAAGAAGAGGTACAGGTTGCCGCCGAGCCCCTTCCTCCCACCCGGTCAGGGGCCCCGCCGCCCAGCGCGGAGGAGCGTGCGCTGCTGAGCGAGTTGGCAAAGCAGCAACGCATTATCGCGGAGGATGCCGAGGATTTTCCAGCCTGGTTCAATGCGGGCAATGCCCTGTTCCGCTTACAGCGTTATGCGGAGGCGGAGCGGCATTTTCGCAGAGCCACCGAACTCCAGGCCGAGCAGCCAAAGGCATGGTATAATCTGGGATGCGCCCTGGAAGCCCTGGGCCGGGCGCGGGAAGCCTGTGAGGAATTTGAACAGGCGGTGGCCCTGGCCCCTGAATTTACGCAAGCCTGGAACTGGCTGGGCGTGCTGCGCTTTCACCTTAATCAGGACGATCTGGCCCGGCGGGCCTACCTGCGCTGCCTGGCCTGCGACCGCAGTTCGGCAAAGGCCTGGCACAACCTGGGCGTGCTCTACCACCGCCTGGGGGAGCGGGAAAAATCTGCCTACTGCTTCCGGGAGGCAAAAAAACTGGGGGGAGTCCAGGCAGCCCACGAATTGCCCTGAGCGAACCCAAGCAAAGTCGCAGCCATGTTGAGCCTGGACACCATAGACGCGGGACAAGCCTTTGATTGGGGGAGGACATGCGCGGAATACGCGAACCATCACCCCGGGCCTTCACATAGCTTTTACGCCATGGTGGCCAAAGTGGGTGCCGGCGACCCCGAACTAAGGCTGCTCGATCTGGGCACTGGCCTTCTGGCACAGGAATTCGCGCGGCGGGGTGCCCGGGTCTGCGGCAGCAATTTTCCCCCGCAGCAAATCGAAGTGGCGCGTGCCCTCGATGGGGAACTGGCGGCGCTGCTGGAGCGAATCGCGGGAGAGCAATTTACCATCCTGCACCGCATTGACGCCCATTTGTTCGAGATCAATAACGAGCCCCGGCTGGCCAATCTCGTCCCTCATCGCCGATGCAACCGGATAAATCCGGCCTGCGGGCGCATGCCATGAAATTTGTAGACTACGCGAAAATTCATTTGCGCTCCGGCAGTGGCGGCAACGGCTGCGCTTCCTTCCGCAGGGAGAAGTTCATTCCATACGGGGGACCCGACGGCGGTGACGGCGGCGGCGGCGGCGGCATTATCTTTCAGGGCGTCAAGGGCAAAACCACCCTGCTGGATTTCCAGTTCCGGCAGCATTTCCATGCCTCCAACGGTACCAGAGGCGTGGGCAAGGACAAGCACGGCAAAAGCGGTGAGCCGTTGGTGCTGCAGGTGCCTTTAGGCACCGTGGTGCAGGATGCGGAAACCGGAGAGGTGCTGCATGAAGTGGTGGACGAGCAGCCCAGGCTTTGCCTGGCAGGCGGTGCGGGGGGCCGCGGCAACACCCGCTTCAAAACTTCCACCAACCGCGCGCCGGAGATGGCGGAGGTGGGCCAGCCTGGCATTGAAAAATGGATCGTGCTGGAGCTGAAACTAATGGCGGATGTGGGGCTGGTGGGGTTTCCCAATGCCGGCAAGTCCACCTTGATCAGCCGCATCTCAAAGGCCCGCCCGAAAATTGCGGATTATCCGTTCACTACCCTCACGCCCAACCTGGGCATGGTGCAGACCGAGGGATTCGAAAGCTTCGTGGTCGCCGATATTCCAGGAATTATCCAGGGCGCCCACGAGGGGGTGGGGCTGGGGTTGCGCTTCCTGCGTCACATTGAACGCACCGCGTTGCTGCTGTTGCTGGTGGATGTTTCCGACACCATCGAGCACGACCCGATGGAAGAGTACCGCATTCTGCTGAGGGAATTGGAGGCGTTTCAGGCCACGCTGCTGGACAAACCGCGGGCGGTGGCCCTGACCAAGGTGGATGCGCTCTCGGATGCCGGCAGGCTGGAAGACCTCGCGGCCCAGTTGCAAGGGAAAGGAGAGCAGGTTTATCCCATTTCCTCGGTTACCGGCTCAGGCATTCCCGAGCTGGTAAACTATCTGGGGGCGCAGGTTCTCAAGCAGAGGGCCGAGCTGGCTAGTCAGGATGAACATGCCTCCGCTTCCACTCCCCATAAGACTCCCCCTCACGGGCGGCCAGCCGGGTCCGGTATTTCATCAGAGCGAAACCGGTGATGGGATAGGTGGCGATGGAAATCGGCACCGCAAATACGAGGCTGCCCACCAGGATCGGCCAGCCAAAAATCCAGAACAATACAAGAATACCTCCGTACAGATGCTCGAACCAGGACTGGGCGCCGTCCACACCCACTTGCTTGAAGATGCGGCTGAATTCCTGAAAATCAATCTCCGAAATTCCCGGATCGAATCCCAGCCCCAATGCCGCATGCCCCGTAACGAAAAAAGCATAATAGATCGGCACCACCGTCACGGGATTGGAAATCCACACCAACGCCACGGCGATGGGCAGATTGAAGCGGACGCGCAACAAGTAGCGGCACAACACCCACAGCAGGGCCACAATATACATCTGGATGCCCATGGTGGGCGTGAGCCCGACGAACATGCCGATCGCCGCCCCCCAACTGACATGGGTGATGGGCGCCACCGACTCTACAAACGGCTGAATCAAGTGCTCGTAGACACTCTGGGACAGCGCGCCGCGATTGCGTGATACCTGGGCCACTTAATTCGAAACCTGGTCGGATAATTTGGAAAGGTAGGCGCTGATGACCTCGGGGGCCTGCTGTACCGCCAGGGGAAGCTTACCGGGGTTTTTCGCGCCTGCCGTGGCCATATGGGGTGGGCCACCCCCCCTGCCTTCGGCGAATTCCGCGACGAGATTGACTATTTCTCCGGCCTTCACGTTCTGTTTCACCAGATCGTCGGTGACTACGCAGAGCAAAGAGGCCTTGCCGTCGATCACCGCGCCGATCAGCGCGACTCCCTTCTTCATTTCTTTGCGGAGGGAGTCCGCGATACCACGCAGCTCTTCCACCGAGCCCACATTGACCTCACTGGAGAGCACCGTCACCCCATTGACCGTGGTGGTTTTGTCCAGCAGCGCCTTGGCGTCTCCGGCCCGGCCGCTCTTTTTCAGGCTGCGCAGCTCCTGCTCCAGCTTCTTGCGTTCTTCCAGCAGTCCCTTGATGCGCGCGGGCAATTCCTCCGCACTGGCGTTGACCCGCTCTTGTAACTCTTCCATCAACTTGCTGGCCTTGCGCAAGGAGGCTTCCGCGGCCTCCCCGGTAAGCGCGGCGATGCGCCGCACGCCAGAGGCGATGCTGGATTCGGAGACGATGGTGAGTATTCCGATATCCCCGGTGGCCCGCACATGACAGCCTCCGCATAGTTCCGCCGTAAACTCGGGCACTTCCACCACACGCACCTGATCCCCATATTTCTCCCCAAACAATGCCGTCACGCCATTGGCTATGGCCGTGTCGTAATCAGCCTGGTAAATCTTCATGGGCGTATTGGCACGGATCGCCTGGTTGACCATCCGCTCCACCGTCTCCAGTTGCTCCGTCCCCGGCTTTTCGAAGTGGGTGTAGTCGAAGCGCAGGTAATCAGGATGCACAACCGATCCGGCCTGGTTGACATGATCCCCCAGCACATTCTTCAGCGCCCGGTGCAGGAGATGGGTCGCCGTATGGTTCAGGGTTGTTGCGCTGCGTCTGGCCGCATCCACCTCCGCGGTGACGGGCCGCTGATCGGGCTCGGCGGCCCCCTGGCAGATATGCACGATGCGGCCGCCATCTCTTTGCACGTCGCTCACCCGCCACTCACCGGCCTCTCCATAGATACGGCCCTGGTCTCCCACCTGTCCTCCCCCTTCCGCATAAAAGGGCGTGCGCTCCAGCAACAGCAGCAATTCCCCCTCCGCATTGCGGCTGAAGCTGTGCACCTGGGTTTCCAGTTGCAGCGTGTCGTATCCCTCAAAAGCGGAATGAGTCCCGCCGGCCAGCTTGGTCCAATCCCCGGCATCCTGAAGGCCCTGGCTCGCGGCCTTGCCCATGGCCCGTTGTCCTTCCATCAGCTGCTCGAAGGCTTCCATGTCCACAGCGAGCCCCTGCTCTTCGGCCATCAGCCGCGTCAGGTCGACCGGAAAGCCGTAGGTGTCATAGAGCCGGAACACTTCCTCTCCGGGGAGGGTCTTGCTGCCCGCCTGGTGTTGCTCCCTGGCCACCCGCTCGAAGATTTCCAGCCCGCGGTCCAGGGTCTGGGCAAAGCTTTCTTCCTCCGCCTTGATTACGCGGGCCGCGTGCGCCGCCTGGACCCGCAATTCCGGAAAGGCGTCGCCCATCACTTCCCCCAGCACCGGCACCAGTTTGTGGATGAAAGGCTCCTGCATGCCCAGCACCTTGCCAAAGCGGGCCGCCCGGCGCAGCATGCGCCGCAGCACGTAGCCCCGCCCTTCGTTTGAGGGCAGAGCGCCGTCGGAGATGGCGAAGGTCAGGGAGCGCAGATGATCGGCGATCACACGGAAGGCCACACCCACTTCTCCCTCGGCGTCGGGCACGCCGGTGATCTCCGCGATGGCGTCCAGGATGGGCGTGAACAGATCGGAATCGTAGTTGGACTGCTTGCCCTGCAGCACCCGGGTGATGCGCTCCAGGCCCATCCCCGTATCCACGTGCTGGGCCGGCAGCGGCTCCAGTTCACCTGAGGCCAGGCGGTTGAACTGAATGAACACCAGGTTCCACAGCTCGATAAAGCGCCAGCAGCCTTCCTGGTTCACCTGGCATTCGTGTACACCTGCCTCCCCGAGCGGGCAGGTGCCCTCCCCGAGGTCCATGTGCACCTCGCTGCACGGGCCGCAGGGGCCGATTTCCCCCATTTCCCAGAAGTTGTCCTTCTTGCCGCAGCGCAGCACGCGCGCCTCCGGCAGGGGTGTCACCTCCGTCCACAGGCCCGCAGCCACCTCATCCGCCTCCAGGCCCTCTTCCGGGCTGCCGCCGAAGACCGTGGCGTAGAGGCTGTCCGCGGGCAGGCCCCATTTTTCCACCAGCAGCTCCCAGGCCCAGGCGATAGCCTCCCGCTTGAAATAATCCCCGAAGGACCAGTTCCCCAGCATTTCGAAGAAGGTGTGGTGGTAGTTATCCCGCCCCACGTCCTCCAGATCATTATGCTTGCCGGAGGCCCGGATGCATTTCTGGGAGTTGACGGCGCGGGCATAGTCCCGTGTCCCGGTTTCCAGAAACACGTCCTTGAACTGGTTCATCCCCGCGTTGGTGAACAGCAGGGTAGGGTCATCCTGGGGCACCACGGGAGAAGAACGGACAAATTTGTGGTTCTTGTCCTCAAAGAACGAGATAAATTCTTTACGGATGGCCTGGGAAGTCTTCACTGATGTCTATTGAAACAATACTGGATTTACGTCTGTGACACGTGCTGAAAAGGGCTTTATCATGATCCGGCAGGATTATACACCAAATATTCGGCCCAAACAAAAACACTGTTAGGAGGGCCATGGCCCCGGTAGGAAAATCGCAAGCGGGCGAAGGCGCGGGGCGCGCGCAGGATCTGGTGGCGCTGCATGGGGCGGTGCTCCTGTTCGGCACGGCGGGTCTGTTCGGCAAATGGATAGCCGCCGGGCCGATGTTGATCGTGTTCGGGCGTGTGGTCTTCGCGGCTCTGACGCTGGGCCTGCTGCTCGCTGCGAGGCGCAAGGGCCTCAAGCTGCCCGCCCGCCGCGGCTGGTGGCTGCTGGGGGCATGCGGCGTGCTGCTGGTGCTGCACTGGGCCGCCTTTTTCCACTCGATTCAGGTTTCCACCGTCGCGGTGGGACTGCTGGCTTATGCCACCGCGCCGGTGTTTGCCGTACTGTTGGAGCCCTTCTGGTTCCGGGAGCCTTTTTCGCTGCGGAGTCTGCTGGCTTCCATGCTCTCCCTGGCTGGGGTGGCTCTGTTGATCGCGCGCTGGGAACTGGGAGATTCCACCCTGCAGGGGGCGAGCTGGGGCGTCGTGGCGGGTTCCAGCTTTGCGGTGCTATCCCTGATCAATCGCGAGTTGCGGCGCGAGCACGATGCGGCCGAGCTGGCCTTTATACAGGACGGCTTGGCCGCCATGCTGTTGCTGCCCTTATTGCCCCTGTTCTGGGAGCAACCGGCACCGCGGGACATGGCGCTGCTGGCGGTGCTGGGCGTTGTCTTCACGGCCCTGGCCCACGGGCTGTATATTCAGGCCCTGCGCGGGGTGCGCGTGCGCATGGCCACCCTCGTCAGCACCATGGAGCCTGTCTACGGCGTCGCTTTGGCTGCCCTGTTGCTGGGTGAAATTCCGTCCCCACGCACGATCGTGGGCGGTGTGCTAATCCTCGCCGCCGTGACCTGGGTCACCCTGAAGCCCGGAACGGAGGCGGAAACCGGAAAATCCGGCCCCTGATCCACCTCCCGGAATGGCGGAATTACGGCCCCCTGCTGGACTCGCGAACCATCCAACTAGTTGAAATAAATCTTCAATAAAGTGAATAGAAGGTATCTAATATGCATTGAGGTAGACCTGACGGCATGCAAGGGACTGATCCGTACACAATACCAGATTTGAATTATGGCTGAAGAAGAAGAAGATAGCGCCCTGGAGGGCTTCGACGACATTGACAGCCTGCTGGACGATGACGCCGGCGGCGGTGAGGACGCAGGCTTTGGAGACGAGCTGGACAGCCTGATCGGCGAGGAAGACATCGGTGGAGACGATGCGGGCTTGGGCGGGGATGAAGGGGATGAAGGAGGTGGGGACTCCGAACTGGATTCCTTCTTCGAGGACCTGTCCACCATTGATGATCTGGAGGTGGCCCAGGACGATTCGCCACCCGCCGAGGAACCAGCGGAAGCACCGGCTCCCGAACCCGATGACTTTGCACCCGTTGAAGCAGCCGCGCCCGTCGCCGCGGCGGTGGCCGCGGCACCAGCCGCGGCGCCTCCTCCCAAGGAAAAGAAAGAACGCCCGGGCCTGAAACGGGCGATCCGCTTTCTGATCCTGCTATTGGTGTTGGGTGGCAGCGGCTATTTTGCCTACACTATGCTGTTCCCCCAACTCGATCTGCCCTGGCCGGTCACAAAAGATATTCTGGAGGAAGAGCAACAGCCGCAGATGGCGCAGCCCCAAGCTCCGCCCCCGCAGCCTCCTCCGGCTCTTCAGCCTCCTCCGGCTCTTCAGCCGCCCGCTCCGGTAGCCATGCAACCGGCGCCTCTGCCCGTGGCCATGCAACCGGCTCCGGTGGCGGCACCACAACCCGCTGCACCTCCACCACCGCCAGGCAAGGGGTATGGGGTGCAAGTGGCCACCTGCTTTTTTAATTCCTGCGTAAAGGGCTATCAGAGCCTGCTCAACCGCAATCGCCGCGGCCACTCCATTACGGAGCGGCGCACCCGGAACGAGTCCCTGGAAATCTTGTCCAGCACTGCTTTTTCATCCAGGGAGACGGCCGAGGAACTGGCGGGCCGGATCAACCATGAACACCGGCTGGAAGGCCAGGCCTACGTGGCCCGTTACGGAGATGCATTCAAGATTTCCATGGGCACTTTCCCCGACTTGCAGCGGGCCAATGTGGTCAAGGATTCGCTCAATCAGCGCTTGGCGGGAGAGGTGAATTTTGCTTCGCGTCTCAAGTCCTCAACCTACAGTTTGCGCCGGATTGTCACCGGCAGATTCGCCACGCGGGCCGAAGCCCGGCGGGAGGCCCTTGCCCTGCGCAAGCTTGACCTCCGCTTCCGGGGCGCCTTTGTGGTGCGCAATTAGCCTGCCAGGGGAAATATTCCATCCTGCAATCCGCCGGGCAACGCGTCCCGGGGGATGGTGTTCCAAAATTGTACTAAGGATCGATTGCGAAACCGCCTAAGTGCGTGGCAGGCCGCCTTCCTGCCGGATGGCCGCGCTCAGCCGCGCTGCGCCAGTTGCTTGAAGCGCAGGCGCTGCCACTTGGGCCGCAGGTCTTCATCCAACGCATCAAAGAGCGCCTCCACCAAATCATCCGCCTCTTCGGAACGTAGCTGAAGGTCATCCCCGGACACCGACTCCGAAAAATCGGCCCGCCACAATATTTTTCCGGTCTCCGCTTCGACCAGATAGAACAGCAGCGCCAGTTGATTGGAACCTTCGCAGAATTCGCAGGGAATATAGAACAATTGCGCCGCCACGATCATTTCCACGTTCTGCATCTTGCCCAGGTGTGAAGCGGTTTCCTGGTCGGGAAAGCCAACCACGGACAAGGTATCGGAAAGCAAGCGGTAGCTGCGCCGCAGGCGCCGGTTCTTTTTCACCAAGGCATTGAACTCCTTCCGGGTCACCACCCGCCCCACATGGGGAAACTCCTGCAAGCGGGATTCCACCTCGTTCATGATGCGCGTGTGCAATTCCTTCGAGACGGGCGGAATGTAGGAGGGCTCCAGCACCAGCACACTGCGGCCAACCATGTTCTCGCTGTTGACGGGATTGTAGACCGGCAGGGGGTTGCACGCGGCGAGCAGCGCGCAGCAGACCAGCAGCACCAGCGAGGCAGGCAGGCCGTGCAGCGGGCCTAGGCGTGGCAGGGCAAGGCCGGCGGGGGGAGGGCCGGGCTCAGAAGCCCCGGCCGGTGGCAGCCACGGCAGGGCGCGAATAGTCCAGGGCGAATAGCTGTTCCTGAATATATTTTCGCAACCCCGCATAAATTCCTTCGGCGATTTTTCTCAGGTAGTTC
>JAPUIH010000114.1 GCA_027297205.1 SAR324 cluster bacterium
GTGCGCTGAGGGCGCCGCGCGGACAGGCGCGCCGGCGGCGCCGGTCGTATCCAGACACCCGAGGAAGAACCCATGCCCGAGCAGGCGGCGCTTCAGGCCACCCCCCAACCGGTTACGGAAAAGACCGCGATTGACGCGGCGCTGCGGTACCTGGCGGTGGCGCGGGAGCGGTGGGGGGCCCTCTCCATTCCAGAGCGGGTGCTGCTGCTGCGCCAATGCGCGGAGCGGAGCATGGAGGTGATTGAGGAGTGGGTGCGGGCCAGTTGCGAGGCCAAGGGCATCCCCTTCGATTCTCCTTTGGCCGGCGAGGAATGGCTGGCCGGGCCCTTGTGCGTGCTGCGCTACATCCGTCTGCTGAGCAACACTCTGCAAGACATCCAACGCCATGGTGCGCCGCGCCTGCCGGGCCGCGTGCGCAAGGCTCCCGATGGCCGGGCCGTGGTGCCGGTCTTTCCCGCCAGCCGCCTGGACGCCTTGCTCTACATGGGCATCAAGGCCGAGGTGTGGATGCAGCCTTCCGTTACGCCGGAGCGGCTCAGGGAAACCATGGCGCCCCTGTACAATAACGGCGCAGAGAAATCTCCGGGTATCTCCCTGGTGCTGGGCGCGGGCAATGTCTCGAGCATTCCCCCCACCGACGTGCTGTCGCGGTTGTTCTGCGACGGGCGGGTGGTGCTGCTGAAAATGCACCCGGTCAACGCCTATCTGGGACCGATCCTGGAGCGCGCTCTCGCTCCGCTCGTGGATGAGGGCTATCTGCGCATCGTCTATGGCGGGGCCGCCGAAGGTGCTTACGGAATCACCCATCCGCTCGTGAACGACGTGCACATCACCGGCTCCATCCACACCCACGACGCTATCGTGTGGGGCGCCACCGCGGAGGAACGGCAGCGCCGCAAAAGCACGAACGATCCCCTGCTGACCAAGCCCATCACCAGTGAGCTGGGCAACGTGAGCCCGGTGATCGTGGTGCCCGGCAAATACACCCGCCGGGCCCTGCGATTCCAGGCGGAAAACGTGGTGAGCATGGTCACCAACAACGCCTCATTCAATTGCAACGCCGCCAAGGTGCTGCTGACCTGGGAGGACTGGCCCCAGCGCCCGGCTTTTCTGCAGGCCCTGCGCGAGTTGCTGGCCAGGGTGCCCCTGCGCAAGGCGTATTATCCTGGTGCGGCGAAGCGCCATGCCCGCTTCACGGAGGGCGGCGCAGGCGAAACGTTTGGGGAGCCTCTCGCAGGCGAGCTTCCCTGGACGCTGATTCCCGGGGTGCCGCCCCAGGGGGAGACCATCTACTTCCGGGAAGAGGCTTTCTGCGGGGTGCTGGTGGAAACGGCCCTGCCCGCTACGGACGCCGTGGGCTATCTGGAGGCGGCCACGGAATTCGCCAACAGCCAGATGTGGGGCACCCTCAACGCCTGCCTGATTGTGCCGCCCGGCTTCCGCGGAAGCAGGGTGGGCATGATGGCCCTAAACAATGCCATCGCCAAGTTGCGCTATGGCACCATCGGAATCAACGTCTGGCCCGCGCTGGGCTACGCCTTGATGAGCGCGCCCTGGGGTGGCTGGCAGGGGGAGGGCATCACCCTGGCCGACGTGCAGAGCGGCAAAGGCTGGGTACATAATTCCTTCCTGCTGGAAGAGGCGGAAAAATGCGTGATCAGCGGGCCGCTCAGCGCCTTTCCCAAACCGCCTTGGTTCGCCACCCACAAGCGCGCCCACAAGCTGGGGCCAAAGCTGGTGGCCTGCGAGAAAAGCCCCTCCCTGTTCCGCCTGCCGGGCATCGTCATGCAGGCCATCAGGGGATAGGGGGGCGGTTGGAATCACGGTGCGGGCGGTGCTAGGCTGTGCATACGCGGGGGTGGAGGACAGGATCGCGCCCTTCAATTCTGACAAGCACGGAAACGAAACCGATGGCGGGCAAGGCGGCACAACACCCCCAGGCAGGGATGGTGGTGATCGGCAACGAAATTCTGACCGGCAAGGTCACCGACACCAACTCGCCTTTCCTGTGCAAGGAACTTAATTTCCTGGGGCTGGAACTGGCGCGCATCACCACCATCGGGGACGACTTCGCCACCATCGGCCGGGTGGTGCGCGAGTTCTCCGAAGCCTACACTTGGGTGTTCACCAGTGGCGGCATCGGCCCCACCCACGACGACATTACCGTGAAGGCAGTCGCCGGGGGCTTCGGGGTGGAGGCAGTGCGCCATCCCAAACTGGAGGAGGCCCTGCGCGCCCACTACCAAGAAAGGCTCACGGAAGATCATCTGCTGATGGCCTTGGTGCCCGAAGGGGCGGAACTGGTCGAAATCCCCGGCTGGTCTTTCCATCAGGTGCTGTTCAGGAACATCTTTATCCTGCCCGGCGTGCCGCAACTGTTTCAGCACCGTTTCCACGCCTTCAAGCATCGCTTTCAGGGGCAGCCGCTGTTGTTGAAGGAACTCTTCCTCAAGGCGGACGAGGGGACGATCGCTGCCGCCCTGCGGGATGCGGCGGAGCGCTTCCCCGGGGTGATGATCGGCTCCTACCCCGACTTTTCCAATAAAGAGTATTCGGTGAAAGTCACGGTGGAAGCGCGGGAGCAAGACCTGCTGGGCGCGGCTGTATCGGAATTACAGGAAAAACTCGCCGCCCTGCCCATCACCATCGTGCGGGTGGAATGAGGGCTCACTCCTTGCCCAGGTCCGCGGCCAGCATCCCAATCACATCGTCCAAACCGCGGGAGCCGTCGCGCTGTTCCGGGGATTCCTTGCCCAGGCGGGTGGTGGCCACGGCGCGGTACATTTCCGCGGCCCCCTGCTGAATGTGTGGGGTCATGCCCAGCCGTTCGTAGGTGGCCGCGATTTCTTCCATTTCCCCCACGAAGCGGTGGGCCTTGGGGGGCATGCCAGGCATCTGCCGTTCCATCCAGCCCAGCATCACCTGCTGGCTGGTCTCGAACTCCTTTCGCAGGTGGCCTTCCAGGTTCATCATGCGGGCGGCCAGCAGCACTTCCGTTGCCAGGGCCATGGTGCCCTTGGTGAGGCCGGCATAGCACATTTTTAGGCCCGAGGCCTGGCCCAGCTCCGTGCCCACCACGGGCACCTCCAGCATTTCGCAGTTCAGTTGGGCCACCGCCTCCGCGTGGGCCCCCGAGACGTACAGCCGGGTCGCTCCCGGCTTGCGTGGCGGCGGACCGATGATGCTGCCATCGACGAACATCCCGCCCGCCTCCTCGATGATCGCACCCACCGCGATTGTGCTTTGGGGGGAGATGGCGTTGCAGTCGGCATAAAGCAACTCGGCCTTGCTGGCGCGCAGGGCCGCGGCCACCTCCCTGGCCGCCGCGGCGGCGTTGGATGGCACGAGGATGGAGAGCACCAGGTCTGCCGCCCGCACCAGATCCTGCAGGGAGCCCACATCCTCAATGCCCGCCGCCGCCGCGAGTTCACGCGTGCGCTCGCTGCGCCCCTCCAGGGCGGCCACCACCCGTAGGCCGTTGTTGCGCAAAACTTCTCCGATGGCCTGGCCCATCTCGCCAGGGCTGTATATGCCGACCGTTTCAATTTTCATAAGAACTGCCTTGTTCTGGTGAATTAGTGGCAATTCGGCTCCCGCCCCCAGGCAGTACCCAAATCCGCCGATTTCATTACCGCTTGTGATAGAGAGGACCGCTAAGCGGCCCTGGAAATATACGTTCTAATCAGCCGGAGGGCAATTGGCCATGGCTTTGGAAATGCGGGATATCTGCGAGAAATGCGAGGCGTCCCTGGGCTGGGAGGCCGAGGCGTTCATTTGCAGTTTTGAGTGCACCTTCTGCCCGGCCTGCACGGCGGGCATGGCCCATACCTGCCCCAACTGCGGCGGTGGACTGGTTTCCCGCCCGCGCCGCAAGGAGCAGGAGAGCTGAGCCCCCGCATCCGCGCCGCAAGGAGCAGGAGGGCTGATCCCTATCCACCGCGCCGTAGTTATTTCTGGAATCGGATATCCGTGCCCATGTTCTCCTCCATGACGCGCAGCATGGCCGCCACATCCTGGGTGCCGTGTCCCTTGGCGACGGACTGGCGAAAATGGTTGATGAGCAGGCTGCCCATGCTCAAGGGCGTGCCCATTTCTTCCCCCAGTTGCAGGGCCAGCCGCAGGTCCTTATGGGCCAGGTCCAGGGCGAAGGTGGGCGAATAGTCGCCAGCCAGCACCGCGCGCTCGATCTTGCCCAGGGAGCTGCTCTGGCCGCTGCTGGTCTTTATCACGGCCAGCAGCAATTCCGGGTCCACTCCGGCCTTGATGCCCATCAGGAAGCCTTCCCCGGCGGCGTACAGGTTGATGAAGCTCAGCATATTGTTAATCAGCTTGACCGTGCAGCCCGCGCCGTGATCGCCCACATGAAAGATATTGGCGCCGATGCACTGAAAGAGCGGCTTTACCTTGTCGAAGATGTCTTTCTTGCCTCCCACCATCACGGCCACCGTGCCGGCTTTCGCGCCGTCGGTGCCGCCGCTCACCGGGGCATCGAGCATGGGAATGCCTTTTTTGGCCAGTTCCGCGGCCAGCTCCCTGGCCACCGAAGGTGCATTGGTGCTCAGGTCCACGTAAATGGTGTCCTTGTGCGCACCTTCCACAATGCCGTCCTTGCCC
>JAPUIH010000115.1 GCA_027297205.1 SAR324 cluster bacterium
CCGCGGGCCTCCGCCGTTGGGGTGGGTGCTCCTTCAGCCACGAGCAAGCCAGCAGCCCAAATCCCCCCCACCAAATCCCGATCATAATGAACGCGTCGTTTATCGATCCCTTGGGCGGAACGAACAATACCAGCGCGGCGATCAGCACCAGCACGCCTCCCAGATAGCCCGCCGCATAGCCGTAGCTGGAGAGCAGGATTTGATCGCGTTGCGAGGCGATCTGGGGCAGGAAGGCATTGTAATAGACGTTGCCGCCTTCGAAGGCGATATTGCCCGTCAGGATCAGCAGCCCCACCGCCCACCAGGGCAGGGACAGCCACAAGGCCAGGGTGGCCACCGCTCCAGCGAGACAATAGGCCTGCAGAAAGCGTTTCTTGCGGCCCAGGCCATCCGCGAGCGCGCCCAGCAGGGGCGAGGAAAAGGCCACGATCAATGCCGAAGCAGCGATGATGAAGGACCACGCCGCCTCCGCCGTGAGATCGATCCCTCCCACGCGCAGGGCCAGGGCGGGACCCAGCCGCCGCCCTCCCGCCGCTTCCGCCGCGGATTTGAACAGGGCTATGAAATAGGCCGAACCCAGCACCGTGATCACGCAGAGCACAAAGGCGCTGTTGGCCCAATCGTAGAGAATCCAGCCCGCCCTATCCCGAGGCCCGAAAATACTGAAACGTCCCTTTCTGTGACCTGGATAACCAGTCGGTGAGTTCAATTCGGAATGGGCTGCAACCATCGCTCGCGTGCCGGCCACCGTTCGACCAGATCGAGAAACAGGGGGTCCAGGCTATCCGGATGCTTGGTGGCTTCCTCCGCGAGCGGGCCGGGCGCCTCATTGAAGGCGAGCAGGGACAAGTCGTCCATCCTCATGGGATAAAGCATTCCGTCAAGATGGTCACATTCATGTTGCAGCAAGGCGGCCCATGTGCTGTGCGCTTCTTTGTCAACCGTCTCGCCTTCGAGCGTCTGATAGCGGATCGAAACTCGAGGATAACGCGGCACCTTGCCGTGAAGACCCGGGATTGACAAACACCGCTCCCAAAACAGAATCTGGTCCTGCGTGAGTGGGGTAATCTCCGGATTGACCATCACCGTCCACGGTACCGGCTCGATTCCTGAATCGGCCGGAATCCGCGAGGCGATCATACGGTAGACCACAACCCGTTTCTCGACGAATACCTGCGGGGCGGCGATTCCGCTTGCGCCAATATCTTCCAGGGTTTCACGCATGTCCGATGCAAGACGCGCGATTTCTGGAGCGCTCGGATCGTCAACCTTCGCCGCAGCCCGTCTCAATACTGGGTGCCCCATCTTGGCGATTTTCAGAATGGCCATGGCTCTTAACCTTTCATTATGTCGGAGAGGTGGATGGTGGCCTCCTCATCGGCGCCCATCAGGCTGAAATAGCCCACAATGTCTGCACACAGGATGGCGGTCAGCTTGCGTTGGGTGTTCTTCTTGCCTTTGCAAGCCACGGCATGCCCCTCCCTTACGCCACTAAATGAGTGAAGGACTCAACCTAACACACTGGGAACGGTGAACAATGGGGAAGTGGGCTTAGGGTGGCAGTTGGGCAACGTAAGCCAGAATACTCCTTCACTTAGTTCACACGATGCCCAATACGAAAATTTGACCGCTTTTCTGGCACGACCCTTCTTGTGGTATTCGTCAACAGAGAAATGGAGCCCAGCGGTTCGTAACGAAGTCACAGGGGCATATTTGAATGTGCTTCACCTGCCCATCCCGCCGAGGCGCATCCATAGTCCAGTTCGCCGAATCAAACACCAATCGAAGAGGGGGGCGGGGGGCATCACCAGGGGTACCCCTTCCCCCCGGGGTCAGTTACTCTCCGAGCCGCGCGAGCAATTATTCAAATTTCAGCGCTTCCGCTACCAGCATTCCCCGCAATCTCTATGAAATTCCAGCCTCCGGCATACGGTACCCCACTGGTACCCCACCACGCCCCCAATTTCTAATTTACTGTTTCAATGGTAGAAAAAAGAGATAACCGCCTGCCCGCGAATCAGGTGAACGGGCCGGCACCGCGCAAGGCGGGCAGCACCGCCAGGGGCCAGCTTCATTTAAAGGCATCGCGCAATTTTCCGCCATACCCGGTCAGTTCCATATAGCCTTCGCCGGCGATGGTCTTGCCCTGACTGATGCCTTTTACCCTGACCGCCCCTTCCCAGTAAGGAAATAGAACGCCCCGGCCCACGGTCAGCTCCTGCGCGTCGAACTCCGGTGTGACTTCCAGGCGCAGCCCCTGGCCCGGCAATTCAATCCGCCAGGCCACGGGATACTTGGAACCGCTGGCCGGGCTGCGCCAGAAACGCAGGGGGACAAGCCGTGCCGCGCCCGCTCCCTGCCCGCCCAGCCGCAGGGCCTCCCGTCGGCCCGTGGCATCGATCAAACTTCCCCCGGAGAGGGGGTCGGTGCCGCCATCGTTCAGCCTCAGCCGGTATAACATCAGGTCCCGGCCGTCCTCCAGCCGCAAGGCGAACCAGTCCCAGCCCGCCTGGTCGTCACCGAGCTGGTTGGTGCCGAACTCATGATCCATCCAGCTTGTGCCCTGTACTGCGTGGCGCCTCCCCTCGATTTCAACGAATCCCGTGGTGGCCAGCCGTGGTAGGGAATAGTACCAACTGGCCTGTCCCGGCATTGAACCCTTGCGGTCCAAACCGTTTGTGCCGTGCAGCACCGGGGGTTTGAGGCTGCGCAGTTCGAGCTCCAGGGCAAAACGCGCGCTGCGGACGCTCAGGCGCACCCCGTGAGGGTCGCCGGGCAGGGGCTCGGCGCGCCAAGGGGCAAGCCACACCCTGTGTTCCGTCATGGACGACCCGCCCGCGGCGGGACCGTCCCGGGCGAGACGCCCCACGCTCAGGTGCGTGCGCGCCTCCACGTCGCTGAGCGCCGCATGGGCCATATAGAGCGAGCGCACCGCCCAGGCGGAGCTTCGCTTGTGCCGTGGTGCGAGCCCCTTGCGGAAGAAAGTAAGCTGATAACCGAAGCGCCGCCCGGAAGCCGTACGCAGATTTCCGGTGTAGTACCACCATTCGAGCAGATAATCCGGATGCTGCCCATGATCCCTGGGAAATTGCCACTGGCGGCTGCCCGTGGCGCGCCGGAACCCGCTTTCCGTGGATAGATGCTGCGCATCCGTGGCGCCGGAAGCCGGCGCCGCCATCGCAATTTCCGCCGCGGCGCCGGTCAGCCAGGGATTCGCCAGTAGTAGGATCAGCAGCCAGCGCCAAATTGGCCGTGCAAAGGAATTCCTGGTTCCCCGGCCCGGCAATACTCTGCCGGCTGCAGTTGCCTCGTGGAATGCCGGCATGGTCATTCTTCCCGGATGGTGGCCGCCACCGAAAGGCGCGTCGCGCGCAGAATGGGATAGATACTGCCCAGTAGGGCGGCACCGATCGCCAGGGCCAGCAGAAACAGATAGGAACCGGACTCTGGGTGAAATTGCAGTGTCCAGCCGAAGGAGCGCCGGTTCACCACGAATATCAATATTATGGCCATCGCCAGGCCCGCGCCCCAACTCATCAACGTGGCGGTCAAGGCCAGCAGAGCCGCTTCCAGGCTCATGGAAAGGCCCAATACCCCACGCGGCACGCCAATGGCCCGCAGGTATCCCAGGGTACGCAGGCGCTCCTCCAGTACCGCGGTGAGGGCGCTTACTACAGAGATAAAAGCCACGAAGGCCGCGAGGCTGCCCATCAGGTCGGTGATGGCGAATGAACGGTTAAACACGCGCATGGCATCCTCCCGGATCGCGGCGTTCAACTCAACCTTGAGCCGTCCGCCTCCCGGCAGCCCGCCAATGGCGCGCCGCGCATACGCGGCATCCGTGCCTGGTTTCAGCCATACCTCGATCTGACGCACAGGCAGACGCCCAAAGAACGTCTCGAACCGCGCTTGCTCCATATACACCACACCCGACGGAAAGGAGTAGTTCTGCACCACCGCCGCGATGCGCAGGTCACGAGCTCCCAAAGGCGTTGGCAGCCGCAGGCTGCCCCCCTGCCGCAACCCCAGGGGGTAGGCCAGGGTTTCCGATACGAGCACTTCCCCTCGTTCCAGGCCCGCCAGCGCCTGCTCCGGGTCGGCGCGCAGCACGGGCAGCCGCGCCCTGCGGCCGAAGGTGTTCAGGTCCACGGCCAGTATACGCACCTCCCGTGTCCCCAGCACCACACGGCGGGAACGCAGCTCGGTCAGGTAGGCCATCCAAGGCTGGGCGCGCAGCCGCTCCAGCAGCATGGGTGAGATGGGTCCTCCGCCGTCGCCTTTGGGCGCGGAGACGTAGAGATCGCCTGTCACCGCCTGCTCCATCCAGACCACGAAGGTTTGCCGGAAGGAGCGCACGGTAATGTCGATGGCCAGGGCCAAGGCCAGCGCCACCATCAGGGAAGCCGCGGCGACGCCGGAGCGTGACAGGGAGCGCCGCAGATTGCGCCCCGCCATGCGGCCCGTCGCACCCAACAGTCTGCTCAAAAGAGGCGTCGCCAGCCAGCTCAAGACGAGCAAAGCCAGGGGACAGAGCAGGGCGCCGCCCACGGCGACGGCGGTGGCGGCGGCCAGCCCGGATAGCACGCTCCCCTGACTGTCGAGCGCCAGCACGGCCGCGGCGGCCAGACAGGCCAGGCCCGTTGCGCTGAGCAGGGCCAGCCGGATGGGATGTGCGGGCGCGCCATGACTCCCGCGAATTGCCGCGAGGGGAGATGCGCGGCCACCTTCCAAGGCGGGTGCAAGCACGCCCAGCCCAGCCACGATCATGCCCAGCAGAACTCCCGTGAACCAGGTTTCCCAATCCTGCTGTACGGCGGCGGTTGCGGAATGCCAGTCCAGAATCACCTCCGCCACCGTCGCGGAAGTGGTTTTCAACATCACTTCCGCCAGCCATACTCCTCCCAGCACCCCCAGCACACCGCCCACGGCGCCCAGCAGCAGCCCCTCCAGCAGCAACGTGGTAAACACAGCACGCCGCGAAGCCCCGATGCAGCGTAGAAAGCCAAGCACTGTGCCGCGCTGCACTACGGAGAAGGTGGAGGCATTGAATATCAGAAATACAGCCACCAGCAGCGCGAACAAGCCAAGCGCTTCCAGATTGAGCTGAAATGCGGCGGCCATGCTTTCCACGCGCTCGCCGCGCCGTCCCGCCGCCTCCAGGGTGAGCCCGGGCGGCAAAAGCGCCTCAACCGAGGATTTTCCGCCATCACCCAGTC
>JAPUIH010000116.1 GCA_027297205.1 SAR324 cluster bacterium
TCGATTTCCATCCCCACCGGATCGGGCAGATCGCGCACGGTGTCAATGGCGGCGCGGATGCTCTCGATTCTCTCCGGGGTCAGCAAGAGCCGGTCCAGCCGCGTACCCAACCCCGCCCGTTCCCCGGCCTCCATATCCCGCCCGTTGGCCGCGAGAATACCGTCAATGGACCGCTCCAGCTCGCTGGAAATCGCCTCCAGCGCCTCATTCTTTTGCACCGTGCTTAGCCCCACAAGGTGTCGGGAGGCCTGCTGAGCGGCCAGGGCTTTCTTGCGCACATATGCGAAATGCCGGTCTTCCCCGCCATTGTTTTTGTCGCGGTCGCTCACTTTTTTCTCCGAATCTCGCTGTGCCATTGCCTGCTAATGAATTTCCGGTGTCCGCGATGCATTCCGGCGCGGGACGAATCTAGCGGGGCGCCATGCGGATCGACCCGTCAAGACGGATCGTTTCCCCGTTGAGCATGGGCGAGACAATAATATGCAGTACCAGATCCGCGAATTCCTCCGGCCGCCCAAGGCGGCGCGGAAAGGGTACCTGATCGGCGAGGCTTTGCCGAATTTCCTCCGGCATTCGGCCCAGCAGGGGCGTGTCGAAAATGCCGGGGGCAATAGTCATCACCCGGATACCGTGCTGGGCAAACTCCCTTGCAATAGGCAGGGTCATGCCTACGATTCCGCCCTTGGAGGCCGAGTAGGGCGCCTGCCCGATTTGTCCTTCGTAGGCGGCAACCGAGGCCGTATTCACGATAACACCCCGCTCACCGTCCTCGTTGGGCGTGTTTTCCGCCATGGGCTGCGCAGCCAGCCGGATGGTGTTGAAAGTGCCGATCAAGTTCACCTCCACCACATTCTTAAAAAAATCGAATTCCATCGGTCCCTGCCGGCCCAACACCCGTGCCGAATGGCCAATCCCCGCGCAATTGACTACGATCTGCAGTGATCCGAACTTTGTTGTGGCAGTGGCGACGGCGGCAGCCATCTCCTGCTCGCTACGCACATCCCCGTGCACGTATACGGCGCGGTCCTCACCCACTTCCTCCACCGCCGCGGCCCCCAATTCATCGTTGAGGTCCACCATGACCACGCCCGCCCCGGCGGCATGCAGCGCACGCGCCGTGGCACCGCCCAAGCCGGATACACCACCGGTGATCAGCGCAGCGCTTCCCTTTATATCCATAGCTCACCTTCAGTTGCGGCAGCCAGCGCCGAAACCAGCACATCCTGTCCGAATCGTCCCACGGCCAGCGGGCATCGTGAAAGTCTTGCAAGGAAATTACAAGTAACTGATTTGCACGGCAAAAAATAGTCCCTTCTGTTTCTGAATAGGCGGGTTTGCCGGGGGCGGGAGGACGCAGACGGGCAAGCGCGAAAGATTGAATTGATAATTAATGCGGTTGCTGTCAATACAGATTGTCCGCACGCGGAAGGAGCGGTAATAAGCTGACGGACCAACCGCCCCGTCCGCCTTCAGCGCGGATTAGCGATAGAATCCCACCAAACCAAATGGCTGCTATGCGATACAGGGTTTTGCCGGAATGCGATCCGGAAGTTTTTGAAATTCTCCAGGGTGAATCCAAGCGCCAAAATGAAGGGCTTGAGCTGGTTCCTTCGGAAAACTATGCTTCCCCGGCCGTACTGGAGGCTCTGGGAACGCTTATGACAAACAAGTACTCCGAGGGCACGCCAGGCCGGCGCTATTACGGTGGGCAAATGTATACCGACCGGATCGAATCCCTGGCGATCGAACGGGCCAAGCGCCTGTTCAACTGCGATCACGCCACCGTGCAGCCTTTATCGGGCGCGGCGTCCAATCTGGCCGTTTACAGTGCCTGGCTGGAACTCGGAGACACCGTGCTGGCCATGGATCTCTCCCATGGCGGCCATCTCACCCATGGCGCCCCGGTCACGTTCGCGGCCAAGGCCTACAATTTTATCCGTTACAAAATGAAGGATGTGGAAACCGGGGAAATCGACTACGGCCAGTTGGAGGCCCTGGCAATTGAACATCGTCCCAAAATCGTTCTGGCGGGATTTTCCTCCTATCCGCGCCAACTGGATTATGCGCGCATCGCGGGGATCGCGGAAAAGGTGGGCGCCATGGCCATGGCGGACATGGCCCATATCGCAGGCTTGATCGCCGGCAAAGCCCTCCCCAATCCGTTGGAGCATGGATTTCACGTCATGACCACCACCACGCACAAGACCCTGCGTGGCCCCAGAGGGGCGATGGCCCTGAGCAAAGGTAAACCTGGCAATCCCCTGCGCGCACCGGAGAAAACTCTGGAGAACTTGCCCACACTGATCGACCGGGCGGTATTTCCCGGCATGCAGGGCGGGCCTCACATGAATAAAATAATGGCCATCGCCGTGGCCTTACAGGAGGCTTCCACACCGGAATTTCAGCAGTACACCGCGCAGATATTGAAAAATGCCAAGGCCCTTGCGCATCGGCTGATGGAGCGTGGGGGCAAGTTGATAACCAACGGCACGGACAACCACATGATGGTGCTGGAAACCATGCAGTCCTTCAACCGCAACGGCCAGGAGATACAGGAGGTGCTGGAAAAGGCGGGAATTACCCTCAATAAGAACGTCACGCCGGACGATCCCCTGCCACCATTCAAGCCCTCCGGCGTACGCCTGGGTACGCCCTCCGTGACTTCCCGGGGCATGATGGAGCCGGAGATGCAGCAGATCGCCGATTGGATAATGGATGTCGCGGGCGGTAAGGCGGAGCCGGAGGCGGTGCGCGAAGAGGTGAGAGCGCTTTGCTTGACCCATCCCTCCCCGAGCGGGCTGGTCGAACCCTGAGCCTGGCGCGGACAGCTTGGCGCGGCCGGGGAACATTGCGCGTGCGTGATTTCGCAATTTACCGCGCGTTTAGTCCGTGCCGCTGCGCTCTATCTGAATCAGGTAGTGAAAATTCAGGTATCCGCCCGAATCCCACTTGATCTCCCCAAAGCGGTCGCTGACTTCGATGAATAATCTATGCTGTCCCTTGGGAATGCGATACTTGGTGCGGATCCAATTCTTGGGGTGGTAAAAGCGGACGGGTTTACCCTCGCCGTTGTACATACGCACGGCGGGACTGAGGTTGGTGCGGCCCATGCGATACCAGGAGATGATCAGCACCTCACCTTCCTTCAGTTCGTCTCCCATGTAGAAGTCCGCATCCCCCCGCGAATCGATGAATCCATACACCGTCGTGTTGAAGGGAAGCGAGTTGGCTCGGGCGAGCCAGCCATTGTCTTCCCGTTCCATATACACCGGGTCCTGCAACTCCAGTTCCGGTTTGTCCTCCAGAAATCTGTCGATAATCTCCGCGACCGGCGCCGGTCGCAAATACCCCGGAAAAAGCCGCACCTCCGTGTAGGAGGGATTTTCCTCCCGTTCCACGTCAAGTTCCAGTACGTCGTCGAACCAGAATACATGACGGATATGGAATTCTCCGTATTGCCGTCCCGGCAATTCCACTTCCAGTTGCCGCCGATCCCCGGTGAACCTGCCCCGGTAGGTCACCGTGCGCCTGTCCATCCGGGAGAGGAAGAAATTGCCGAAGGGGGTGTCGGGCTGAAAAAATTCGCGCGCAAAGGACTCCTCATCGCTTACCGATGCAAGTCCCAACACCCGGATTTTCAGCGGAAGCGCCTGGCCGCCGGCAGAACCGAATGCCCTGATGCCCCCTGGCTGCAGCTGCGCCACCAGCGGCCCCACCATCCGCTCCAGTACAGCCTCCCTTGTGGAGCTGTCTTCGGCGTTGAAGTCCTTGAAGGGCTGTTGGGTCTTCACGCTGAATGCGCCCAGCTCCGCACCGCTGCCGGCCTGATACAGATAGGCGGTGGCCCTGGCGTGGGCCCTCGTCTCTTCCTCTCCGGCTGCCTCCACATAGGGGTCGAATGATACGTACAGACCGGCGGCCACATTCTGCTTGCGCAGCCAGCTCCCCCTGGCCGCCGCCTCTCCATAGGGATTCTCCAGAATCTGAATCATCGGCTCCGGCGCGGCCTTTATGCCCTGCACTGAAAAGTTGAGCAGCGCCATACGCTTGCGGAGGGCGCTCAACACCTCCTGGCGGAGCACAGCCACGGAAAGGAGCGGGTCCTGGGGCGGATAAAGCACCAGCACGGGCTTTATCCGGTCGCCACGCACTGGGAGACCCAGCCGCCGCAATTCTCTCCGCAACCGGCTGCGGTTCACATGGGCGTAGATGGTGGCGAAGTAGCGGGTGCGGTCCAGGGAGGGTTCCAGGCGCTGCACGCGGTAGGAACCGATGAACTTCTCTCCACGAGCCAGGATGGAGCGGCGCAGTTCGGCCCGAAAGAGTTCCCGCCACTCCGCGGCGAGGAGTTTTTCCAGCATCTGCTCAATGGCGTTCTGCTGGGCGCCCCGCACGGCACGGCTTTTCGCGGCGTCGAGATTGTCTTCGAAAATGGGGGTTTCCGCCGATCCGATGCGCTCCTCCAGCCGCTCTTGGGCAAGGGCGGAAGGCGCCGCCCCAGGCAGCAATGCGGCCAGCAGGCCCAGCATCAGCACCGTGCGTACGGTGCGAGCCAGGCTCTGGATAGGCATCCGGCGCTTCGCCATGTTTGGATCAGCGAAGATAGCTTTGCAATTCGGATTTTATCTGACGGATCACCAGCAGGGAATCCGCCCCGGTAACGGGATCCATTGGCCCAAACTCGCCCCGTATTTTATTTTTCGGTTCCATTAGATTTCTGCTCACCACCGTCTGCACGGCATTGAAGTAGGGCAGGTCGCTGCGCACGTCGGCGAAGGGTGAGTTCTGACCAATAAAACGGGTCTTCAGTTTTGTCTCTCCCGTCACCTTGACCAGAATATCTTCCACCATCATGGCAAATTCCGCCCGCTTGACCTTCGCGTTGGGATGAAAGAGATGCGCCGGATCGGGCTCCAGTCCCAGCACACGCAGCTTGAGCACTTCCTCAATATCCGCCCGCAAAGGATGGTCTTTGATATCCGTCGCGTCGGCCACCCGCTGCAGCCGGTCGGCCTGAAACCGCTTTTGCTTACCGGCGGCCTTAAAGCCCGTGTCGAAGCGGTTTTTACTGTTGCGGGAATAAAGTCTCTTCAACCTTAGCTCCTCGATGAACAGAGCTGAGATGTCCGCCCGTGTGATGGAAGGCTCAAAAGCGATGATCTTACCGTGCCGTGTACCCGGCTGAGCACGGATCACCTTTTGCACTTGGGAGAGCTCGTCATCGGCTTCCTGGGTCTTGCCGCGGTTCATGCCCAGCACCGTCTGGTACATTTGCTGAGCCTTGCGCAGATTGAATCCGTCGCGATAGGCCCGGGCCATATAAAAATGCGGCAGGGCGTCCAGGCGGCGCGGGTCCAGTTCCACCGCATCCTCATAGTGATCTTCCGCTTCCTCGATCCAGTCTTTGGGATATTTGCTGAGCCGGCGCATGCGGATGCCCGCGACATGGGCCACGCGCTTTTGCTCGTCGTTCTTGGCATTGCCAAGGGCATCGTCAATCAAATCCTCCGCGTCCTCGGCCAGCGCCTCTTTCTTGTCCTTGCCCAGTCCCAGCTGGGAAGATCGATTGGCGGTCACAATGCCCATGCCTGCCTGGGCGGGCCCGTACTTCGGGTCCAGACTCAAGGCCAGATTGAATGAGCGTTCCGCGTCCTGGAATCTGCCCTCATCGAGGAAATCGTTGCCACGCAGCACGTGATGGTCGGGGGTGTCCATCAGTCCCGCGGCCGTGCGGGGCTTGTCCGCACAGGCCGCCAGAATGAACAGCGCGGCAAAGCTCCCGAACAACAGCGCGCGCATATATGGTATTTTAAATTTCATGGATGTTCTCCGTTCATTCCTATCGTTGCAACGGCAAGCCCGCGCCCAATGATTCGGTTAGTCCAGTACGATCATCACCCGTCCTTCATTGAGAAAGGTCTGCTTCTGGGCGATGGAGCGCAGGGTATCGGCGTCGGCTTTGGATATGACCAGGTCCGCCAAATTGGCGCCCTTGGCTTCGAGCGCCTTTACCACGGCGGGCGTTCCTTTTACTCGATCGGTATTCCGGGCAGCCTCAAGCGACTTAACGTAGCCCACGACTCCCTGGGATATCGCCCACTCCCTGCTTACATAGGCGGAGCCATAGACCTCGCGGCCTTCCGGATCAAATACCTTGGGGGACATGGCGGGAAGCACTCCGGTGCCCCGGGCGTCAATAATCAACCCCGTGTAGGCCTGCTGGGTGCTCACCGTACTGCCAGGTGGAATAGAGCCGGGCGGGGGCAGCAAGCGCGGCGCTCCGCCAGCATTTCCCAGCACCAACTCCTGGGGAATCACCTCTCTCAGGCTGGCCGAGACTTTGACCTGAATCGTACGATCGCTGAAATACTTGGGTTGACCCACCTCCCGGATGCTTTTCAGGACACCGCTGATGCTGATGTTGACGGTGTCGTTCTCAATCATGGCGTTTTTCATACTGGTGCTTGAATCCAGGTTGACCCCCTGAATCAGTTCCACAAGATTCCTGGCGGCATCGATGCGCGCGGCGCGGCGGGCCATGGGATTCGACCGGGCGCCCGCATTGGCCGGTGGCGCGCCGATCCCTACGGCATAGGCCACACCCTTGTTCCAGTCGATGCATGCGCTGTCGCTGGGTGTCGTGCAATTGGTTTCGATGCCCTGCTGGGCAAATGCAAGGGCGGAAGTGTACAGCAGAATGCCGAGCAAACAAGATAGTGTTTTCATCGTTGTCTCCAAACTGGTTCGCCTCCCACGTGGTGGGTTCCGGTTGCGACTTTGTTCGATTGGGATAAGCTGTTTTTGGAGTCGCGTAATAATACCAGTTGCGGTCCCTTAGTGGAAGGGAATTGCTATATGCCTCACAAACCGGCGGGCGCGCCGCATAGGACCGGCAAGGGCACAGGTTGGCGGCAAAACCTGCCCTGTGAATTTCAGTGCAAACCATATACCTTGTACCTACCGTTCAGATAGAAAAATTTACCAAATGCCGGACGCAAAAATCGAAAAAACCTACGTGGAACGGCTGCCACTGAAATACGGCTGCAACCCGCACCAAGCTCAGGCGGCGCTGCTAACCGAAGACGGCGGTGCCTTGCCCTTCCGGGTGCTCAATGGCACACCGGGCTACATCAATGTGCTGGACGCCCTCAACGGATGGCAGCTTGTGCGGGAACTGCGTCAAGCCCTGAATCTCCCGGCCGCGGCATCCTTCAAGCATGTCAGCCCCGCCGGAGCCGCTCTGGGCTTGGATTTTCTCCCGATGGCACGGGAAGTCCATGCCGCGGACGAAAAGGCGTTCTCGCCGCTGGCTCTGGCCTACCTAAGGGCGCGCGGCGCGGACCCCAAGTCGTCATTCGGCGATTTTGCCGCCCTGAGCGATCCGGTGGATGAAGCCACCGCGCAAGTGTTCAAGAGCGAGGTTTCCGACGGCGTGATCGCCCCAGGTTATGACAAGCAGGCGCTGGACATTCTCAAGAGGAAGAAGAACGGAAACTTCATCGTGCTGGAGGCGGACCCGGAATACGAGCCGCCGCCAATGGAGTACAAGGAAATATTTGGTGTGGTGTTTTCGCAACAACGCAACGAGGTGCAATTCGGCCCGCAACATCTGGAGAACCGGGTTACCAAGCGCAAGCAGTTGGACGATGGGGCGGTACGGGACCTCATTTTGGCCTCAATCGCCATCAAGTACACCCAGTCCAACTCCGTGGGTTATGCCCTGGACGGCCAGATGATCGGCGTGGGGGCCGGGCAGCAAAGCCGGGTGGATTGCACCAAACTCGCCGGAAGAAAGGCCGATACCTGGTACCTGCGCCAGCACCCGCGGGTGCGGGAACTGCCTTTCAAAGCCGGGGTGCGGCGGGTGGATCGCGTGAACGCCCAGGTGCGTTACATTGAGGGTGATTTCACCCCCAATGAACTGCAAGCGTGGCAGGCGCTGTTCGATCCGGTGCCGGAGCTTCTCGATGGGGAGGCCAAGAGCAAGTGGCTGGACGATCTGGACGGTGTCAGCCTGGCCTCGGACGCATTTTTCCCGTTCCGCGACAGTATTGATCATGCGGCCCAGCACGGTGTAAAATATGTTGTGCAACCCGGTGGAAGCGTGGCCGACCCTTCCGTCATCGAGGCCTGCGATGAGTACGGCATGGTGATGGCATTTTCCGGCCTGCGCCTGTTCCACCATTGATTCCTGTGCAGGGAAAGCCGGCGGTGCACCGTCCGCCGGATATTCCCCCGCGAAACCGGAGACCAATCCCAGAGAGGCGCAATGGCAGGACAATCCGGCGCTGAGCAGAGGATCGCGCCCAAGGACATCGTAATTACCAATCAGACCCTGGAATATGGGAATATCGAAGCCTGGATCAATATCATCAAGAGCTACAAGGAGTCCCACCCGGGTCATAAGGTGATCGTGACCTACGAGGGCGAGCCGGTGGGCAACATGATCTCCCTCTACAAGATGGAGGGCGACCCAAACCTGAACGGCTTTCAGCTTGTGGTGCACGCACCGGACGGAAACTGGAAGGACGTGTCCAAGCTGTACCGCTTCCTGGTGGAAGGCGCCAGCGCCCGCTTCGAGAGGTTTATTAACAAGGAAATGTACCGGGTGTTGAACCTGTTTTAGCCACTCCGCGCGCCACCGCAAACCCTTGCTGGATTCCGTGCCACCGTGTTCCCAATGAGCGGTATTTTCTGATAAAGACGGTTGTCCATGCCCTACCGCCTGCCCGAGCCTTCCGACAAGGCCGCCTATCTCCGGGAAAAGTTCGACGAGATTGCCCGCTGCTACGATCTGTTCAACGACCTGATCACCCAGGGCATGCACCGCCATTGGAAAAATACCCTGATCAAGCGGCTGGAACTGCCAGCCGGGGCGACAGGTCTGGACCTGTGCTGCGGCACGGGGGACCTTGCCGCCCGCGGCAGGGACAGGCTGGGTGGTGAGGGGGCGCTGTACGCACTGGATTTCTCGCGCAACATGCTGGAAATCGCCAGGCACCGCCTGACGGACAAGGACGGCGGGAACGGCCCGGGGCTATTGTTGCTGTGCGGGGACGCCATGCGCCTCCCTTTTCGGGACGGCAGCCTGGATTTTGTCACTGTGGGTTACGGGCTTCGCAACGTGAGCGGCCTGAAAAGTTGCCTGGCGGAGATCTTCCGCGTGCTGGCGCCGGGGGGCATGCTGGCATCCCTTGACGTGGGAGAGGTCAGGTTGCCCTGGCTGAGACCATTGGCGCAATTTTATTTCTTCAAGGTGGTGCCCCTGATAGGGCGGATGCTGCAGCCGGGCCAGGAAATGTTCAGCTATCTGCCACATTCGACGCAGGATTATCCCTCCCAGCAGGAGTTGCGCACTATCCTGCTGGCCGCCGGGTTTTCGAATGTGGAAATCGTAGAATATCTGTTTGGGGCCTCGGTGATTCATCTGGCGCCCAAGCCCGGGAACCCGGCCGGCTGAGGATCATTGAATCAGGTTGTATTCCTGGCCCGGCTGGGGACTGCCGAGCTCCGAAACCTCCACGATGACCGGAAGGTCCACCGTCATTCCGGCCCGCACGGGAGCCTTCACAAGAGCAGGGTTTTGTTGGTAGAACAGCCACATGGGAACGTCATTGCTCTGTGCGATGAACCACACCGTGTCGCCCCGCCGCACCTTGACCTTGGTCACATCCGTCACGGCGTAGGTGGAGTAAAAATCCTGCTCGCGGCTCTGGTGGTACTCAAAACGGCTCAGGTTGAATTGTTGGAGGGAAACCCTGCTGAAGGGAATCACCACGCGCCCTCCATGTCTGAGCGGTGAGACGTTGCGGCGGCGATTATTGCGCCGCAGTGTGCGCGCCGATACTCCGGCCCATTCCGCGTAATGGCCCACGGTTTCCCCGTAGGCCACCTTGATCCACCCCGCGCGGGATTCGGCATCGTAACCATACACATCCAGGTCCTGAAATTGATACGCCCCTTCGGCGCGCTGAAAAGCAATTTTGGCCACTTCCATCCGCGCGGCCAAGGCCGCCGTATCAACCTTCCGTAACGGCTCCGGCGCAACCACCTTGCGCGGGGGTTTTGCCTTCGGTTTCACGACCGCTTTGGCGACCCAGCGCCGAGCCACTTTGTCGCGCCTTGGGATAACCAGCCGCTGTCCGGGCCGGATGCGGCGGTAGGCCGTGATGTTATTGGCCCGCGCAATGACCTGCCAGGGCACCTTGTAGCGGCGGCCCATGTCATAGAGGGTGTCTCCCCTGCGCACCCGCACTACCTCGGTCAACTTTTGCTTCTGCCAGCGGTGCTCGTGAGGCACGAGATTCAGGAATTTTACAGGATCGAAATTATACGGCAGCCGCAGCCTGTGGCCCTTGGGAATGTATTTGGCTCCCACAATGACCGGCGTGCGCAGGCTCGGGTTGAGCTTGAGAAAATTCTCTTCATTCAGCTTCAGGATTTGCAGGGCTTTGCTGAATTCCAGGTAAAAAGGCAGGCCGATCTCGTGATAATCCAGCACCGGCTCATATTCCAGAGCACCGAAATAGGCTTCAGCATTGGTGGCCACTTCGCGCGCCGCCAGAAACTCCGCGTAGAAATTCTTGCTGGCGAATTTAAACAGGCGGCAGCCGCAAATCTGGATAATCGTGCTCAGGTCCCGCGTGCCCTTGCGGCTGATGATTCGTTCGATCCCCTGCGGGCCATGGTTGTAGCCGGTAATGGCCAACGGCCAGGATTTGAGCCGATCGTAGTTTTGCCGCAGAAACCGGGCCGCGGCTTCGGTGGAAAGGATCGGGTCCAGGCGCTCGTCCACCTCGTACTTGATGGTGAGAAACTTTCTGCCCGTGCCCCGTGTAAATTGCCAGATACCCGCCGCCCCGAACTTCGAATGGGTGCGCAGGTTGAACGAAGACTCCACGTGAGGCAGGTAGACCAGATCCTCGGGCACACGGTGGCGGGCCATGATGGTGCGCATCTCGGCCAATATGGCTCCCGAACGAATCAGCCCCTCCCGGAACCGATCCGCCAGACCGCGTTGAAAGCGCACATTCCTGGCCAGTTCCCGCACCTTTTTGGGATTGATTCCCTCCGGCAGCAGTTTCAACAGCCTCCGCGCTTGTTCGGTCAGAGTTTCGCCCGATTTCAATTCCTTGGCCAAACTTCTAAGCTGTTGCGCCACCGCGCGCTTTCTTTTTTTCAAATAGCGCTTCTGGGCGCGGCGGGAACGGTCTTCGAGGTTTACTGCCTCATAGATGGGCAGAGTCAGGCCCTTGTCGTGAATAAGTCCCTGATTCGAGTTGTACTGCGTAAATATTTTAATCCAGAAGGATTTCTGACTGTCAATTATCGAGGAAGAGGGGAAATGATTTTTGGGAGCTTCACGGTCGGCTACACCATTTGGCGATGATCCGGTCTCCAGCGCCGCCCGTGCCTGCTGCTCGGATTTTCCCATTACCGGGCTGCTGGCGGCATCCTCCTCCCTCTTGCTTTGAGGAGCCGCTTCGGCCTGCTCCGCACGTGCCTCCACCATGGGTGCTGGCAATTCAGAAGATTCCTCCGCCTTGGCCTCCCTGGGAGAATCCTCCTGACCGTCCTCGGAGGCACTGACGGTTTCGCCGCGCTCTACATCGGACTCCCGAATTTTCGATTGCAGGTCTCCCGCTGGAGGCTCGACCGCCGCCGCGTCCGGCCGCGGCGGAGAATCGCCTGCCTCTCCACCCGCGCCCGCACCCGGCGGCTCCGGTTGGTTGGCCGGAGGGGCTGGCGCGGGCTGTTCGGAAGAGGCAACTTCGGACGGTGATGCGGCTTGCTCCGCCTTCACCGGAGGCGTCCCAGACTCCACGGCGGAGGCGGCTGGTGTCTCTAAAGCGGGAACAGCTGAAGCGGGCTCGGCGGTTAGCGCAGCGGGTGCCCCCGGTTGGGAAGCTTCTGTAGGATTCTCGGAAGAGGGAGCGGCTGGATCGGTTTCGTTAGTTGCCGCGGGCCGTGGATGGACAACCGGTGATTCGGCGGATGACGGGGTCTCTAGCCACCGCGCATCCCTGGCCCTAGGTTCTCCGGCATTTTTATCCTCCGCCCCAACCCATGCCGGAGCGGGACACAGCAATACGACCCAAATCAAAACCAAACGTAAATTCATGCAACCGCTCTTGCTGGCGCAGCCTGGTACAGCCACGGCAAATGTTCGGCATTATTCGCTGCTGTGCAGCAGTTTCCGATTCCATGAGCCGGCGGCACACAGTACCCCAGCCGCAGACCGTCCATTTCCTGCCTATATTCATGCCCGTTTGTGGCCTGTGACGCAAATCCTGCCTGCGCTTATGGCTGCTTCAGCAATTTACTTCCCACATTCAGCACCCTGCTCGCAAGCAAGTTGCTCACACGCACCATGCGCCCGGTGTAAGAGGAACGGGCGAGGGTTTCCCCGCCATCCCGGGGGAAGAGCCGCAGCCAGGTTTTGCCTTCGTTCCCGCGCCCTCCGAAGAGTTCAATTTCCATCGCCGGGGCTGCGCCTTCGCCCTGCTGAATGTCCTCAAGCAAATAAATCACCACTTTGAGCTTGGACAGGGTATCCACGAATCTTGCCGCTTCCTGCCGTCCCTGATCATCCTGAGGCTCGTAGCCCCACTGGCCTTGCAGGCTGCCTTGCAGTTTCCAGAGCTCCTTTGACGCGCCCGCACCGCTGACCCGGATACGTTCGACCGCTTTGGGAGTGAGGGGGAAGAGGCTGCGGTCAAAGAGCGCGCTATTGGCGCGGCCGAGCTGGCGGAATGGATTGTGCCGGAAAAGAAATACGCTGCCGCTGGCCGGTTCGAGCACATAACGCATCAAGTCGCCATAGGTCGCACCCCCGATTTCCAGCTGCAAAGGCTGACGCTCGCCGCGCAACTCAAGCCGCAGGGTGTGATTGGCGGCCGGAAGCCCGAATTCGTGCTTCGCCAGATTCTCCAACTTGCCGATGGAGCGCTTGGCGGAGAGCACGAAAAACCGCTTAAGCAGATTTTCCGCGGCGGCATTTCCCTTGAAGACAGCCCTCACCAATTCCGGTTTTACGGGCTGCGGCATTGAGGATTTCGATCGCTGCACTTTGCCGGAACGCGGCTTGGGCCGGGACGTATGCACCCATACGCGGGGATTGCCGCGGCCGGATTCCCACTGGGGTTCGAACACCACCTCGTTTCTTCCTTGCTTGTAAACGAGCCTCGACACGTCCCGAGGGTCGGTGCTCCAGACTTGTACGGATGTTTCCGAGGGCCCGCCTGCAATAGGATGTGTGAGCAGATACGCCCACAACAGGGCCGCCGCGAGCAGCGCGCTCAAACCAATCAGTCCCCTGGGCATGGCCTATTCCCTCCGCCGCATGCCGGGACGCCCGGAAAACAGATAGCCCAGCGCCAGCACCAGCAGTGGCACACCGAACACGGGCAGATAGAACCATATCCACTCATCACTTTTGGCATGCAATAGTTTTACATCCTGCTCCTTGGCGGTCAGCCCCGAAGGCAGTTTGCCTCCTGCGAGCCAGGTAATGGCTTCCAGTACCACCAGCCGGTTGGCGCGGTTCTGCATGAGGAAATCCAATGCGAAGTCCGCATCGGCAAAGGCGATCATACGCGGACCCGCCTTGGTCTTGCCGCCACCGCGCCCTTTCCGCGCGGGCAGCGGAGATACCGCCAGGGACATGATGGGCTGGGCGCGGGCCTCCTTGCCCTGCTCGAACTCATAGTTTCGATTTTCGTCTCCCCAGGTGCCCTTCATGCCCAGAACGGTCTCTTGCACCCGCAGTTGGGGCGGCGCCTTGCCTTTGCTCAATACTCCGGAGCCCAACAGCAGCAGCGGATTGTTCTTGGGTTGACGGCGCAGGGCGGCCACGGAGGGATGACTCTGGTAGGCGATGGTGACCAGCAATCCTCGATCCGCCTTGGTAAAGGTGCGGCGGGCATAGTAGCGGTCGTTGACCTGAATGATGGGATCATACCGAATTCCATGGGCTGCAAGGAGCGGCGCCAGGGATGCCGCGCCCGCGTTGGGAGCTTCGGAAGGCCCTGTGCCGCCGGTCTCGGGATCGAGCAGGATCAGCAACCGCCCGCCCCGTTTAAGATATGCCGTCAACGCCGCCACTTCCCCGGGCAGAAATGCATTTGCCGGCGCCAGCACTATCACCAGGTGCGCGTCCGCCGGAACCGAAGTGGCCAGGCCCTCCGAAGCCCCCAGGTTCTTCACTTTGAAATTCCGCTCCGCCAGCAGCTTGCGCAGTACCCTGACCCCACTACGAGGATCCAGGCGGTTGGCCTTGCGCTCGTTGCGTTCACCGTGGCCCACCGTTAGATAGGCGGTCTGCCGTTCGCGGGATACCTCCAGCAGCGCCTTGAAAAAATCGCCGTCGAATTTGCCGACCCGTACGCGGGCCCGGGCGAGATCGGTGCCCACCTGAATTTTCCGGTTGACGGAACCCTTGCGCAGGAGAACCGCACCGTTCTGCCGCACCTTGAAGGCCTTGGCCTGCAGCGGGCTAAGCTCCGCATCGTAGGTCTTAATCTCCAGTTTGTCCGTCACGTCTTGCAGAGCGTCGAAATAACCCCGCAACTGGGACAGCACGAGATGATCTTCCGGAAAAAACAGCGCGACCTGTGTTTTATCCTCAAGCCCCTCGGCCAGTTCCAGGGTCGCGTCACTGGGTTCCGCCGTCTTGAAAAACGCCAAGTCCCACTGCCAGTCCAGGCGGTCAAAAGCAAAATTCAGGGTGACGGCCACGGACAGCAGCAGTCCCAGTGCAAGACCCCCTTCCACGGCACGCGCCAGCCGCCCGCGCAGGGGCAGCTCGGGATGGCCCTGGCTCCACAGGGACAACTCGACGAACAGGTAGGGAAATACTCCCAGCAGCAGACTGAGCACCCAACCCCAGGTAAGCAAATCATACCCTGGCACGGCGTGCGGAAATTCCCGTGCCACCAGATAGAGCAGCGCTGCAAGCAGGAAGAAGCCAACCGGGATCGCTTCCAGGGTCAGCGCCACGCGGTCTCCTCCGGCCCGGCTCCACAGCAGCAAAACCAGGGTGATCACCAGCAGGGCCACTCCCAACGCGGTCAGGTACGGGGCCAGGGCATGGCCCTCCAGGGCCCGCTCGCCCAGATACATCGCCACCCCGCCCAAGGGCGCGGGCAGGCGGACAAACCGGCGTAAGACCGGGCTCATTCCCGCCACCTCCAGGACTCCAGGGAACGCACGGCGCATTCCAGGAAGAACACCGTCACGGCGAGGTAGTAGACCACGTCTTTCAGATTCAACAAGCCGCGGGAAATAGGCACGAAGTGCTGGTTATGCAGGGCAAGATAATTAAGCAATCCCTTTAACGGCTCCTCGCTGACCCGAGCGGCCATCCAGGCCACCAGCAGCAAGGTAACCATCACTCCGGCCCCGGCCCCGGCCATGAGTTGGGTGCCACACCACGCCGAAGCCAGCAGGGCGATGGCGATACACGCCGCTCCCAGCAGAAACAATCCCAGGTACCCGGCGAAAATTTGGGCCAGGGAGACTTTCCCATGCACGAATACCAGGGCGGGCAAGTACACCGACAGCAGCAGCGTGATAGCAAAGAACGCCAACGTGGAGAGAAATTTTCCCCAAACAATCTCCCGCTCGCTGACAGGCGAGGTTCGCAGCAGCACCAGAGTCTGGGTTTGCCGTTCCTCGGCGATCAAGCGCACGGCAAGCAGTATGGCAGTCACCATTGCCATGCCGCTGGCCGTGTAGAAAAAATCCTCGATGACACGCTGGGAGAACTTGGCGCGGCTGCCCACCGCGTAAATGTTGAACAACAGTCCGCTCAACAGGAGATGGGCGGCCAGAATCGCATAACCGGAGAAGGTAGCGAAATAGCCGCGGAATTCACGCTGGGCAATGAGTAAAATGTTTCTCATGACGGATCGGCCTCCAGCAGTTCGAGAAACAGGTCTTCCAGGCCGTCATGCTCCCCCCTCAATTCGAGCAGCCCCAGCCCTGCCTCCAGGCAGGCCTTGCTTAGTTTTTCGCGGGCATCCTCCTGCACGGTCAGCCGCACCCGCCACTGGCCTTGTTGCTGTTTTGCACGGGACACCTCCCGCAATCCAGGGACATTCCTGAGGGCGTCATTGAGGTTTTTCTCGCTGCCCCGCACCAACAGGGAAAGCTGCCGGGGCCGTGTGGCTTGCCGCCTCAGCTCCGCCTCCGCCCCCTCGGCCCGCACCTTGCCTTTGTCAATGAGAATGACGCGGTCACAGACCTGCGTGATTTCCGACAGAATATGGCTGGAAAAAAGCACGGTGTGGCGCTTGCGCAAGGAAACAATGAGATCGCGAATCTGCACGATCTGCAGGGGGTCCAGTCCGGCCATGGGTTCATCCAGCAGGATCACCGGCGGCTGATGGACCAGTGCCTGGGCAATTCCGACCCGCTGCTGGTAACCCTTGGACAGGTGGCCCAGCCGCTCGCCGATCACGTCGGAAAGTCCTGTCTGCTTTGTCACTTCTTCGATGTGCGCGGCCAGCGCTCCAGCCTCCACATTGCGCAGGCGCGCGGCAAATTTAAGGTAACCCTCCACGGTCATTTCCCGGTAGAGCGGCGCCACCTCCGGCAAATATCCGATCCGGGCCCGCACCGCACGGGGGTCGACGGAAACGGAGATTCCGTCAATGAACACCTCGCCCGCGCTGGGCAGCATCTGGCCGCTGAGAATCTTCAGCGCGGTGGATTTTCCCGCGCCGTTCTTCCCCACCAGCCCCACGATTTCCCCCCGGCGCACCCGGAAAGAGAGGCCGTGCAGAGCTTGGTTGGTCCCATAGAATTTGGTCAGATTGTCACTGCGGATCATGACACCAATAAAAAAGCGGCAGTGGTTCGCGCGAGCCGGATTTACGGCGTTGGCCCTTAGACCGGGGCCGCGCGGGCCCCGGATAAGCGCTTCTTAAGAGGGAATCATTTTATCATCGTCTCGGGAATGAAGAGAATAATCTGGGGAAAGGCAATGAGGATGGCCACATTGATGAGGTCCACAAACACAAACCAGCCGCAGCCCCTGAAAATATCCCCCATGGGAATATCGGGAGCGACCCCTTTCAGCACGTACACGTTCAAGCCCAACGGCGGGGTGATCAGCCCCACTTCGATCATGCGCACCACCAGCACCCCGAACATGATGGGGTTGATCCCCAATTCCCTCACGGCCGGCAGCACTATGGGGATGGTCAGCAGCAACATTCCGATGCCGTCCAGGAACATTCCCAAGATCAAATACATGAACAGAATGCAAATCAGAATAAAAGTGGGCGGCATGTCCAGCTTGACCACCCACTTCGACAGTGCGGCGGGCATTCCCGTGAAGCCGAGAAAATGAACGAATATGAGAATTCCCACCACGATCGCGAAAATCATGGCAGTGGTGCGCCCGGTCTCCAGGAAGGCTTCCTTGAACTGCCTCCAACCCATCTTGACCGTGGGCGCGTGGGTGAGGGCGATTAGCAGTATGAAGCCGGTGATGCCCGCCTGCCCCGGCGTGAAGAGCCCCAAGGAGAGGACGACCGCGATACCCGCGGCGAGCACGCCCACCCCCAGCAAGCGCATGTAATTCAGCTCAAATCGGGCGAATGTCAGGACAAGCGCTCCCAGCGCCCCCACTCCCGCCGCTTCGGTGGGCGTGGCCCATCCGCGGTAGATGGAGGCCATCACCAGCATCACCAAGATCACGATCCCCGAGGTGCCTCCCACGGATTTGAAGCGCTCGCTCCAGGTGATGCCATAGATTGGGGGGCCGAGCTTGGGATTGAACTTAAACCGCGTGAGCAGCATGGCCGAATAACTGACCGCTTCCAGCAGGCCGGGGAGGAATCCCGCCAGCAGCAACGCGCCGATGGATTCCTCGGCAATGATGCCGTAAATCACCATCAGCACCGAGGGGGGGATCATGCTGGCCATGGTGCCCCCGGCGGCCACACAACCCGCGGACACTCTGGTGTCATAGCCATATTTCTTCAATTCGGGCAGCGCCACCCGCCCCATCACCGCCGCGGCGGCGGTGGAAGCGCCACAGGCTGCGGCAAAACCCGCCGACCCGAAGATGGTGGCGATGGCCAAGCCGCCCGGCAGCCGTCCGAACCATTGTCTGGCGGTCCAGAAAATGTCGCGGGTGATGCCGGCGTAGTAGGCGAAGTACCCCATCAATATGAACAGCGGGATCACCAGCAGCGGATAACGGGCAGTGAGGGCGCTGGGCAGGTAACCCGCAAGCCCGGCGGCGGGATTGTAGCCCCGCAGAATCCACAGGCCGATAAAGCCGCAAATAGCCGTGGCATAGGCAATGCGCATGCCGCTGACCAGAAAAACGGACAGCACGAGCAGGCTGATAACTCCAAGTAAAACGGGATCCACTATCGATCATCTCCTCGTGATGTGAACGGATCGGGTTCGGCACGGCACGGCACGCCTATTCGCCTCCCGGCTGCGTACGGATATAGACGGTCTCCCGGCGGACTCTAGTGGGAAAGATTTCCTTCAACAAATCCAGATAAAGGCGCAGGGTGCTGAAAAAGAATCCGATGCTCACCGCGAGGGTGGAGGGCCAGGTTACATACAAGTACTGCATGGTCACATTGTCATATATCCACTCGCGGTAAAAATGCTTGAGGCTAAAGTAGGTGAGCAAAGAGTAGATCGCCACGGAGAGAGTCAGACTGAAAATTTCCGCTAATCTCCGCCCTGCCGGAGGCAGCATATCGACCACCAGGCTCATTTGCACGTGCCCGCCCGTGGATTGGGTGTAGGCCAGAGCCAGGAAAATAATGGCGGGAACCATCAACTCGCTTAATTCCAGATGGCCCGGAATGGGCGCGTTGAACGCCGTGCGCAACACCACCTCGGACACCACGAATCCCATTGCAAACAGAATGAGAGCGTTGGCGCAGAGATTGAGGCCCTGCTCGATCTGCCAGGCAATTATGTCCAGTTGGGCGGCCAGAAAAAAGATGGCAATCCCCGATGCCGCGGCGACAAGCAGTACGGTTAGAAACTCTTGCATGGCTGCAATCCTGGCCGGAGGCTTTTGCGTGCCTGTCCAGCACACTATCTGAAAAGAGCGGATGAAGGCCGGTTCCAGCGCCTCCACCGGTTATTGCATCCAGCGGACAGGCGCAGAGGCGGCCGGGTATCTGGTGGGATGATTCCCCTGCAGAGCAACAGGTGACCGGCGGAGCCTGAGCCCCGCCGATTCCCCCTTTTGCTTCGTGTTATTACATGTTCCTTTTGACCACCGCCTTGGCGAAGTTCAGAATTTCGGTCGCCGGGAAGCCCTTGGCGTTGTTTTCGCGTTCCCATTTATCCCAGACAGGCTTGGCCTTGGCCACCAACTTATCGCGCTCGGCCTTCGGGAAGGGCACGATTTCGAGGCGCTTATCAAAGATGGGACGCCACTTCAGGTCCGCCTTGGCATAGGCCGCGATCAGTGCGTCATCGTTCTTTTTCCGAATATCGGGAAGCATGTCCTTCAACTTCTG
>JAPUIH010000117.1 GCA_027297205.1 SAR324 cluster bacterium
AAGCCCCGCCGTGCCCAACAGCAACCCACCATTCACCACATGCAGGGTGGTCAGGGGCACGGCCAGCTGGGTCAGCACCGCCAAACCTCCCAACGCCGCCTGCACTATCACCAGCACCCCAATCCCCAGCGCGGGCCGCAACAGCAAGGGCTCCTTCCGGTGCCGGGCCAGAACCCGCCAGACCACGCCGCCCACCACGGTCAGTGCCAACACAGCCCCCAACCGGTGCAGAAAATGAATCACGACGGGGAAGGAATCCAGGGGTGGAATCAGGCCCCCGAAAGCGAGCGGATAGTCGGGGATGGCCAGCCCGGCGCTGTTGTGGCGCATGGCCGCGCCCAGCAGCAGTTCCAACAGGATCGCGCCCACGGCCACCAATCCCCAGATGCGCAGCCCGCGCGGCGCGGCCGAACCTCTGCCGCTCCTCAGGTTGCTCCAGGCGGGATGGGTGACCTGATAGAGCACCACCGTCATCAGAAAAAACAGGTGGGCCATGATGGCATGGGCGATCGAGATCGAGGTGGGCAGCAGGAGGATCACCGTTAGCCCCCCCATCACGCCCTGCAATATGGCCAACAACACTGCACAACCCCCCAATACTTTCACCCACACCCGCTCCTCCGCCCAGATTAACCAGCCTCCCAGAATCAGAGTGATCAGACCCACCGTGGCCGCTATCAGGCGATGCCCATGCTCGTACAGAATGCCTCCCACCATGGGCGGGAACAGCTCGCCATAGGCCAGGGGCCAATCCGGCACGGCCAGGCTTGATCCTGTGCCGGTGACCATGGCCCCGGCGGCAAGCAGAAGCAAAGTGGCCAGACAGAGCAGGGTGGCCAAGCCATTGCTCCAGCGGGAATTGACCAAGCGAATGCGCGGATTCGGATAGAACACACTAGCTGTCACGTGGACAATTCCAGATGAGGCGGGAAGCTTTCGGTACACTTCGAATCTCGGGCCGGGAAATAATGTGATGATTGTCCCCAATATCCCTGATTCGAAATCCCCTAAACGATAATTCTCATCCTGCCGCTAATTGTAATATCCGTCCAGGAAATTCTAGCTCCGCACTGCCCTACATCGCGCCGGCCAATGCGGGGAAGGGCATTGCGGACTGGTGCCGCCAGGGCTCCGCTTGTGCTAGGCTTTTGCCCCGCCGCGCATACGATGGCGTGGAGAGGGTGCAAGCCCTTTCCGGCATGCCCTAAACCGGAGATGCATCATGTGTGGCCGCTTTAATGTTCACGACCTGTCGGGTGCCCTGCTGTGGCTGTTCGGAATGAGCGAGGGGCCCCAGCAGCCCCCGCGTTACAATATTGCTCCGTCCCAGCAGGTGGCTACCGTGCGCAACAAAGACCAGGGCGAGGAACGGGAGGTAGTGCTGTTGCGATGGGGCCTGCTGCCTCACTGGGCCAAGGACCCGGCCATGGGCACGCGCATGATCAACGCACGGGCGGAAACAGTCGCCGAGAAACCTTCCTTCCGAGCCGCCTACCGGCGGCGGCGCTGCCTCTTTCCCGCCTGGGGCTATTACGAGTGGCGAAACATGGAAGGGGGCAAGCAGCCCTATTACATCTACTTGAAGCAGGACAAACCCTTTGCCATGGCTGGGTTGTGGGAGCATTGGCAGGATGAGGAGGGCACACAAATCGAAACCTGCGCAATCATCACCACGGAAGCCAACCCCCTGACTCGCCCCATTCACCACCGCATGCCGGTCATCATTGCGAAGGAGCAGATTGATCGGTGGCTGGACCCATCCGTGGAAGGGGGAGATGCATTGGGCGGGCTCCTCAAGCCCTATTCCGATGCGGAAATGGCCGCGCATCCGGTGAGCACCCATGTGAACCGTCCCGCCAACAACGATCCGCAGTGCATGGCCGCGCTAGAAAAATAGCGCGAAATTTCCGGGTGGAATGCGAGCCTTGCCGTCGCCCCGGACGCCGTGGGGATATATCCCAGGTGTGCCGTAATTTGTAGTGGCGGCCGAGGCCCGTTTTCACACGGAGTATGGGTTGACTTTAGGCGAAAAAACGGTTCATTTATGGCGAGGATTCTCACTACAGATACAGTTTGCAGCCCCAGGACGCACGCCGGGCGGGTGGGATGGCGTTGCATTTGGGAGTCGCTAAAAACTCTAAGAAAATTCCGGAATCCGGGTGGCGCAAGCGATTGATTTGAGCCATCCCGCACTTCCAACCTAAAAGGAGCGAAAGGCTATGAAAAAGCTAATACTCGCTGTATCGGTCACCTTTGCTGCGTTGGCGCTTTTGAGCAGCACGGGATTCGCCGCATCGAAGACCCTCGAGGTCATCAAAAAAAGAGGGGAGCTGCGCTGCGGCGTCAATCCCAACACGCCTGGCTATGCTTCCCTGGACAGCAGAGGGGTGTACCAGGGCTTCGACACGGATTTCTGCCGGGCCATCGCCGCGGCCATCCAGGTGGACGTCAAGTTCTTCCCTCTCACGGGTAAGGAGCGCTTTCCGGCGCTGCAATCGGGGGAGGTGGACATGCTCTCCCGGCGCACCACCTGGACCATGAGCCGGGACACACGGCTCGGCTTCCAGTTCGCCGCCGTTACCTACTATGACGGCCAGGGCTTCATCGTGCGCAAAAACTCCGGAATAAAGAGCGTCAAGGATCTGGATGGCGCGACGGTGTGCGTGGTCACCGGCACCACCACCGAGCTCAACCTAGCGGACTACTTTCGCAGGAACAACATGAAACTCAAGGCGTTGACCTTCGAGAATAGCGACGTGGTGCGCAGCACCTACGAGTCCGAGCGATGCGACGCAATGACGGGCGATGCCTCCTCCCTGGCGGCGAACAAGACCATCATGAAGGACCCCCGCGCCCATATGATTCTGCCGGAGATCATCTCCAAAGAGCCTCTGGCCCCGCTTTCCCGTCATGGGGACAACGAGTTCAACGACATTATCCGCTGGGTCATCAACGCGATCATCATCGCTGAGGAAAAGGGTATCACCAAGGCCAACGTGGAACGGGTCGCGAAAACGACCAATGACCCTGAAGTGCAGCGCATGCTGGGCATAACCGGCTCGATGGGCGCAGACATAGGACTCGATCCCAAATGGGCCCTCCGCGCCATCAAGGCGGTGGGGACCTACGGGGAGATTTTCGAAAGGCATCTCGGGATGAATACCCCGCTGGGATTGCCGCGCGGCTACAACCGCCTGTGGGACAAGGGCGGACTCCTCTATGCGCCGCCCATCCGGTAGGCGGTGCGGTGTTCTTTTCGCCGTCCAGGGTGATGCGGTCCTTGGCCGGAACCTTCTGCACCGGCTCCAGGGCGCTCTGCCGTGCCTGTGGCCTGGGTGAGCCGCGCGCCGACCAACAGCCCGTTGCGGTTCTCCATCAGCACGTGGCCCAGGTAGCAAAGCTGCGCCGGCGCGGAGTCGGACTTGCGGTGCAGCCGCGCCTCGGGATCGGTGGCGGACTGATGGGTCGCGTTGGAGCGCTTCCCCTTGCGGAAGTCGGCTTGGGGATTCTCACCCTGGCCCGGTGGAACGGACGGCCCGTCTTTGCGCTTAAAGCTCTTGTGGCTGGCCCAGGCCTCGATCAGCGTGCCGTCCACCGTGAAGTGCTCAGCGGAAAGCAGCTTGGCGGCCCGGGGCTGCGCCAGAACCTGCTCAAAGAAGGATTGGGCGACCTCGCCTTCCAGCAGCCGGTCCCGGTTCTTGGTGAACACGGTAACGTCCCTCACAGGATCGTCGATATTCTGGTTGGC
>JAPUIH010000118.1 GCA_027297205.1 SAR324 cluster bacterium
TGCTCTGGGCGGCACTGTTGATGGCCTGCAGGGAAGAGCCGCAAAGGCGGTTCACCGTCTGCGCCCCGCATTGATGAGGCAGGTCCGCCATCAGGGTGATGGCCCGCGCAATGTTGAAGCCCTGCTCCAGGGTCTGGTTGGCGCAACCCCAGATTACATCCTCGATTTCGGCGGGATCCAAGGCCGGATTGCGCTCAAGCAGCGCATGCACGAGAGCCACGCTCAATTCCTCCGCCCGCACATTGCGGAACACACCATTTCTGGATCGCCCCATGGGGGTGCGGACAGCATCGATGACTACCGCGGTTTGCATAACAGACTCCCGTTGGTATTGAAAAATTCGCCAACTGCTTTCAATTGGGGTGGCCCCCGGCTACCGTGCCGCGCGGCGGGCGCTCCACCCGCCAACCACGAAAGCCTGAAAGAAGCGCTCCACATTGTCGAATCCCGCCTCTTCCAGCAGGGCCTGGATGCGCGCTTCAGGCACGTAGGTATTGTTGCGCAAGCGGCGCGCCATACCTTCCTCCACTTTTTCCTGGGTCATGCCCAGGCTCAGTTGGTAGTGCTTCCAGGCTGCAATGGCCTCGTCGAAAGCTCTTGAGGGGCGCTGGCCGTACTGGCTGACCAAGACCAGGGGCGCTCCGGGCCGCAAGCGCCGGGCGATGGCCCGCAGAAAATCCGCCTTGGTGCCGTCGTCCGGCATGAAGTGCATCACCAGCAACGCGGTCGCGCCGTCAAACCCGGGGCTTTCCGGCAGGTCCTGCACCACCCCTTGGAAAAACTGCACACGTTCGGCCATGCCATTCCCTGCCAGCGCCTCCCGCGCCACCGCGAGCATTTCGCCGGAAGGATCCACACCGGTAAAGCTCCACTCCCCGTTGCTTTCACCCAAGGTGCGCAACTCCTTGCCCGTGCCCGCGCCGATCACCAGCAGGCGGGCGCTGCCGGGGAGAGCCTGACGCAATATGGAGCAGGCCAGGCGGTGCATGACATCGTAGCCGGGAATGGTGACCGGCGCCCGGCCGTCATAAGCCGCCGCCGTGGCCGCGTCGTACCGGGTCTGTGCCGTATCTTCCATGCTGCTCTTCCCGTGGGTTCACCGGATCGGGGCCGCACCCGGCTTCCTTACCCGTAAAAGCCCGTGTTGTGCGAGGCCAGTTGCCGCATCTGCTCCGTCGGCTGATAGACCGGGCTGATCTTCTCGTATCTTTCCGCCGCCTTGATGAGATCCGCCAGGCCGATGCGGTCCGCGTAGCGCAGCAGGCCGCCCCGGAAGGGGGGAAATCCCAGGCCGAAGATCATGGACACGTCGAGTTCCGTGGGCGTATCCACGATGTTTTCAGCGAGACAGCGCGACGCTTCAATGACCATGGGCAGCATCATGCGCTCCACAATTTCTTCCCCGGAGATGTCCTCGCTGCCCCCGCGCATGGCCGGCTTGAGGAGATCGAGCACGGCAGGGTCGAAGGACTTCCGGGGCTTGCCCTTGCGGTCGTTCTCGTAGCGGTAAAACCCCTTGCCGTTCTTTTGCCCGTAGTAGCCAGCTTCGAAGAGCACTTGCACCGGGGACGGACCTTTGAACTTGACGCGCTTTCCGGCGGCCTTGGCCATCACCTGCCCGGCATGATGGGCCGTATCGAGGCCCACCACATCCATCAGGTGGGCAGGGCCCATGGGCCATCCGAATTTTTCCATGGTCTTGTCCACAAATTCGATCGGCGCTCCTTCCGCCACAAGCAATTGCAGCGCATACATGTAGGGCGAGAGGATGCGATTGACCAGGAAGCCGGGGCAGTCGTTGACCACGATGGGTGTCTTGCCCATCTTCAGCGCGTAGGCCACAACAGCCCCGATCGCGGCGTCGCTGCTGTCCTTCCCCCGGATTACCTCCACCAGCGGCATCCGGTGCACGGGATTGAAAAAGTGCATGCCGCAAAATCGCTCGGGACGTTTCAGGGCCTTGGCAAGGATGTCAATGGGAATGGTGGAGGTGTTGGTGGCGATCACCGTATCTGCGGAGACCGCCTTTTCCACTTCCCTGAGCACGGATTTCTTGATCTTCGGGTTTTCCACCACCGCTTCCACCACAAGGTCGGCCTCGCCGAAATCCCCGTAGGAGAGGGTTCCCCGAATCGCCCCCATGGTCTTGGCCATCTGCTCCGTGGTGATTCTTCCCCGCTCCAGCTGGCCGTTCAACAGCCGGGCCGCCTCGTCCAACCCCTGCTGGACGGCCTCGGCGCGGATATCCTTCATGATCACCGGCACGCCCCTGCTGGCCGATTGGTAGGCTATGCCGCCACCCATGATGCCCGCGCCAAGCACCGCCGCGGATTTCACGCCATGCGCGGCCCCGGCCAGGCCCTTGGATTTCTTTTTCAGGAACTGGTCTGCGTGAAACAGATTGATCAGGTTCGCCGCCTCGGGCGTTTTGGCCAGCCGGGCAAAGACTTCCGCTTCCTTTTCCAGGGCCGCGTCCCGGCTGTCGGCCGCTGACTTTTCCATTAGTTCCACCACGGCCACGGGCGCCGGATAGTTGGGGCCGGCCTTTTGGCCGATAAACCCCTTGGCGGTCGTGAAGGCCATGATGCGCTCGATGCCGTTGAGCAGGATGGGGCTGGTTTTGCGGCCGCGGTCCTTTTTCCAGCGCTCGTCCGCCATGGCCTGGCGCAACAGGCGCAGGGCCGCTTCTTCCAGCTTTTCCGGCGCCACCACGGCCTCGGCGAGTTTCAGCTTGAGGGCCTCGTCTGGCTTGACGTCACGGCCCGAAGCGATCAGTTCGATGGCATTGTCCGCGCCTATCAGGCGGGGCAGGCGCACGGTGCCGCCAAAGCCGGGGATCAGACCCAGTTTTACTTCCGGTTGTCCCAGCACCGCGTCCGTGGAGAGCACGCGGTAGGTGGCGGTCATGGCCACTTCCAGCCCTCCACCCAGGGCGAAGCCATTCACCGCGGCCACGGATGGAAAAGGCAAATCCTCCATGCGGTTGCCGACCGCCTGGGCTTGGCGCAACCAGCCTACGATATCGCCCTCCGCCTCTTTGAACAGAGTCAGGAATTCGTTGATGTCCGCGCCGACGATGAACGCCGGCTTTCCGCTGGTGACCAGGAGCCCCTTGACCGATTTTTCCTTTTCCAGGGCCGCCAGCGCCTGTTCCCATTCGTTCAGGGTGAGGCGGTTTAGCTTGTTTACGGATTCATTTTTTAGGTCAAACTGGATTTCAGCGATATCCTCGTCGCGAATCCGGCAGGTGATACTGTTACCCTGAAAGAGCATGGAAATCCCTCGATTGCGGGTTGGGGTTCACCCCTTTTGCGGTGCAAAACGCTATAATCGCAAGATTGTAACGAAAGTTATTATATTCCACCTACAGGAAATTCCTGTAAAAAACATTTCACATTGGGCGTTTTCCTTCCATCCACACGCAATCGTGGCCGGCCCGCAATGTAGGGGCCAATGGGCGCTGCCGGGCATCACATTATAAGGAGACCGCCGCGATGATCCGTGATCCAGCCGCCGAAAAGGCCAGCCTGCGCGCACAGGTGCTGGCCAGCCGCAACGCCATGGGCGAGGCCAAGCGGCTGGCCGCCTCCAGGCGCATCGTGGAACTGTTGACGGCCCAGCCCGCTTTCCAGCAAGCCAAGGGCGTGCATTGCTTCGTCAGCTTGCCCGGAGAGGTGGAAACAGAGGATGTTTTCGCGGCCTGCTGGGAGGCGGGAAAAAAAGCTTATATTCCCTATCAAATTCGATCGGAGGGGCGGCTCGGGTGGTCGTGCAGAGAGCCGGAAGACCGGCTCGTCAATGGGCCCTTCAGCGTACCCGAACCCGCTCCGGATAATTTGCGCCCCGCGAAGCTGGAGGAAATTGATCTTGTGCTGGTGCCTGGGGTGGCCTTTGACCGCCAAGGCAACCGGCTTGGGTACGGGAAGGGATATTACGACACTTTTTTGACTCTATTTGCCCAAAAATACATAAAACGTAATAATATAGGAGCGGCCGCTGGTTCAGGCAACGCCGCAATGATCGGGCTGGCGTTTGCCGTGCAGATTGTGCCCTCGGTGCCCAGGGAATCCTGGGATATCGTCATTGGGCAAATCATTACCGAAATGGAAGTAATCGGCGAACCGCGGGGCGCCTGGAAGAGCGGGGCCTGATAATTATAGGTTGTGGGCTGCGCCTGCCGATCGCCACTGGGCAGAGCGTGGGCCTGAAATGTACCAACTCCACCGGCAGACAATGAAATGACTGATCAGGTAGAAACACCCGCCCCGGAAAAGGAGGCCCCGCCCGCCGAGGAGTTGGAACTGGAAATCGGGCGCAAGGGGTTCTTCTCGAAATTCAATATTCTGAGGATGTTCCGAAAGGAATCGCCGAAGATGTACGTCAACGAGGGGCAAAAACTGATAGAAAATCATAATCTCGCGCTGGCCACCATAGCCTTCCAAAAGGCGCTCAGCCTGGATCAGGAAAATAAAGAAGCCTACAAAGGCCTGGGAAATGTCTTCATGCGCAAAGGGGGACGCAGCAACTCCAATCTGGCTCTGGAAAACTTCCAGGCGGCCTCAAGAATCGATCCATTCGACGAGCACGTCTATGCGCTCTCGGCAAGGCTCTACGAGAAGTTACAAATGATGAAGGAGGCCACGCTCGAACGGAAAAAAATGATGATCGTCAAGACCCTGCAGACAGAGCCGAACAATTCTATCGCCAATAACAATATGGGCATCCTGCTGCTGCAACAAAACAACGCGCAGTCGGCCATAACCTATTTTCAGAAATCCATCGCTGCAAAAGCCAGCTATGATGTCGCCCATCGCAACATGTCGGCCACCTACCTTCGGATGGCCACGGCCGAGCAGGACGAGGAAAAGAAAAAGCCGCTCCTCAGTCAGGCAAAAGCGAGTATAGGCAAGGCTCTGGAGATTAATCGTTCGACTTCTTCCCTGCTGATTGACGGAAAAATCCTGATCTGCGAGGAGCTTTTTGACGATGCGCTGACGATCGTCGAGGAAGTGGAAAAGATGGACCCCACCAACAAGGATGTGTTTTCGTTTAAAAGAACTGTGCTGGAAAAATTGAGACGTACAAAAGATGCGCAGGAAGCATACGATTCCTACCAAGCCCTCGCCGATCAGACTCCGGACGGGTAATCCACCGCGCTCCGTGCGGCTATCCCGCAACACCAAATTTTAAAACATAACTCATTTTTGGGTAGGTTCGTCTTCGCCCCCGTCCTGCGCCGGGTTTGATTTTCCGGGCGGTTTTCCTTTTTGGGAACCCGTGGCGAAATAGATCAGTGCTTTTCGGATTTTATTGTAGGTTTCCAGTTCCCCCTGGCAGGCGGTACAACTCTCCAGATGCGATTCAAGCTTTGCAAGCGCGTTCCCGTGCAATTCCCCATCGAAATAGGAAGACAGGTTGACCGCGTGTTTTTTGCAGTCCGCATCCATTCTCGCATTCATGGCCAACTCGAACCCTCATGGGTCATTGCTGGTATTTCCGGTCCAAGCACTGTGCCGCGCCGCCACCGCCCTGTTTCCATGGAGCAAATTGACCTCGATGGCAGACTTTCCAACTGCATTCTATGTCAGCCGCCGCAGCGTCACGTCCGATTTCCGCAGTAAACACCTAACTAGCGATAAATATAAGTTCAAGATTCGTGCAATTTTTGGATTTTTCATTATTTAGTGCGCAATCACCCAAATACCAACGGACCCTGCCGGCTAAAGACGGTTAATCCCATTGAGGGCCGCCACCCGGTAGCATTCAGAGTAAGTGGGGTAGTTGAATACATTGTTAATAAAAAAATCGATGCTTCCTCCGAAAGCCATTGCGGTCTGTCCAATATGAACCAGATCCGTGGCGTAATCCCCGATGATATGCACCCCCAGCAGTCTCAGGTCATTTCTGTCGAAGAGCAGCTTGAGGCGGCCGGTCGTGTTGCCGGCGATCTGGCCGCGCGCAATCTCCCGGTAGGTGGCCGATCCGACTTCATAAGGAATTTTCTGCTGGGTGAGTTCCTGCTCCGTCGCCCCAACCGTTGATATTTCGGGAATGGTGTATATTCCGGTGGGGAGCAGATTAAATTTGGTGCCTTCGGTCATGTCCGAGAAGGCATGCAGGGCGGCCAGACGACCCTGGTCCATTGCCGTGGCGGCCAGGCTGGGATAACCGATCACGTCTCCCACCCCATAAATATGTGGTTGGCTGGTCTGGAAGAACTGGTTGACTTCCAGTTGCTGGCGCGTGTTGAAGGAAAGTCCCAACGCCTCCAGCCCCATCCCCTCCGTATTGCCCATTCTGCCGTTGGCATAGAGCAGGCAATCGCTTTTCAGTACTTTGCCCGATTCCGTGTGAGCGAATACCTGGTCGTCCCGGCACTCCACCGCGTTTAGGGTTTCGCCGAGCCGGATGCGGATGCCCTGCTCGCGCATCAGATAGGCCAAGGCGTTCGATATTTCCGAATCGAGGAAATCCAGCAATTCCTGGCGCGGGTTGACCAGATTCACCTTCACCCCCAGCGGCGCGAATATGGTGGCGTATTCGCAGCCGACCACGCCCGCGCCAATGATGGTGAGGGTTCTCGGAATTTCCTCCAGCTCAAGAATGGTATCGCTGTCCATCACCCGGGGATGTTCAAAGTCGATCCATTCCGGCCGGAAGGGCCGGCCCCCCGTGGCAATGATAATTTTTTCGGCTTCCACTTTTTCGGTGGTGTCGCCGGTGGAGTGAATTTCCAGGCTGTGGGTATCGGAAAACTGCGCCCTGCCATGCAGGTACTCGACATTGTTGCGCTTGAGATTGTTCTCCAGCCGTTCCACCAGGGACATGGTGGCGTTGTGGCGGCGGTGCATCAGGCGGTTTACGGTCACACCCTCGTCCATAATCATGGAAATGCCGAAGATCGCCCTCTGCTTTATGAGGCTGATGAAGCGCACGGACTCGCGCAGGGTCTTGCTGGGAATGGTGCCCGTGTGCATGCAGCTTCCCCCGGGGCTGTCCATGCACTCCACCATCAGCACGTCCTTGTCCAGCTTCGCCGCCTGGATGGCGGCTTTTTCGCCCGCGGGGCCGGAGCCGATCACCACCAAATCGTATTTTCGCACTAGACCTCCCTATGCACCGCCTCCACGCCGCGTGGGGCATGGATTGCCGTGGCTGCTCCCCGCCGCGGCGGCGTGGCGCGGTCAGTTGTTCAAGATGCGCCTTGCGGCGGCTATGGTTTGCTCCACATCCTCCCGGCTAATGTCCAGATGGGTCACGGCCCGTGCCACATCCCCGCTGGTAGCGCCAATCAGAATTCCCTCTTCTTTCAATCCGGCCACGAAGCGCTCCGTGGATATTTTGGGATGGCCGCAGGAGAAAAACAGCAGATTGCTTTCGGGCATGCCCTTGGGCAGAGACAGATGTTTAATCTCCTCAAATCCAGCCGCCAGCAGTTTGGCGTTGTTATGATCTTCGGCCAGCCGTTCCACATTATGTTTCAGGGCATGGCGGGCCGCGGCCGCCAGTATTCCCGCCTGGCGCAGGCCGCCGCCAAACATTTTGCGGAATCGCAAGCAGCGGTTAACGAAGTTCTTTGTGCCATAAATGATCGATCCCACCGGCGCACCGAGTCCTTTGGAAAAGCACAGGGTGCCTGAATCGAAATTGGACGCGATCTTGTCCGGCCTGACATCCAGCACCACCGCCGCATTGAGCACGCGCGCGCCATCCAGATGCATCGCCAACCCGTTTTCCTTCGCCACCGCCGCCACCGCGTCGATGCCTTCCACGGGCACAACGGCGCCTCCGGCGAAATTGTGAGTGTTCTCCATGCAGATCAGGCGCGTCGGCGCATGGTGCGGGTTTTCACCACTTTGAATGGAGGCTGCTACCTCTTTAACGTCCATACTTCCGTCGGGGTTGCCTACCGGCCTGAATTGCACACTGGACAGGGCGGCGCCCGCCCCGCTTTCCGCCCGCATGATGTGGGCCCAGGGATGGATAATCACCTCGTCGCCGGGTTGGGTATGGGCCTTCAGGCAGATTTGGTTGGCCATGGTGCCGGAAGGGACAAATAGCGCCGCTTCCTTTCCGAACATTTCCGCGACTTCCTCCTGCAGCGCATTGATGGTGGGGTCCTCGCCGTAAACGTCGTCACCGACCTCCGCTTCGGCCATCGCCTTGCGCATTTCGGTGTTGGGGCGGGTGACCGTGTCGCTTCTCAAGTCAATTATTCCGTTATGCATGGTGCTTCCAAATTTGCGGTAGACAATCAATGGTTTGTGCCGCCTGAGGGTTGAATTTTCCCGCCGCGCGGCCCGGAATGCGAAAAATCGCTTAAGTATCCGCGACAGACTGAAAATAGCAAGCAGCGCCACATTGAAGACGCCGGCTACGATTTTACCCGCGCCGCCATTACTGATATTTTAATGAAATCCCGGCTCACCGCGCCGGAACGCTCATCGAGGAGAAATTCACGGCCCGGGAAACCGCATCAACATTAGAGTACCCATGCTGCATCCCCTGGAAAGAACTGTGCTGAAGACCGTCCGGTCGCGGCGTCTGGCCGGGTCTGGTGATGTGGGACTGGTCGCCGTAAGCGGCGGTGCGGACTCCATGGCCCTGCTGCACCTGTTGCATGCGCTGAGGGAACGGCTCTCCATCGGCCTGGAGGTGGTGCACTTCGATCATGGGTTGCGAGAGGCCTCCGGCCGCGAGGCGGCCCGGGTGGAAGAACAGACAGAGGCCCTGGGATTGCAATTTCACCTGCGCCGCAGCACCACGCTCCGGGATCGCAAAGCGGGGGTTCAGGCCGCCGCGCGCGCCTGGCGGCAGGAGGAATGCCGGCGTCTGCTGGCCGAAGGGGAATGCCGATGGGTGGCGACCGCCCATCAGCGGGATGACCAGTCCGAGACCATTCTGCTGAAACTGTTGCGGGGCTGCCATCTGGATCAGTTGCAGGGCATGGCCTGGCGGGACGGCCCATTCATCCGTCCCTTGCTGGACGTGAACCACGAGACCCTGATGGTCTATCTAAAGGAGCGGGGAGTTGACTGGAGCGAGGACCCTTCCAACAGGGACCCCCACTACAAACGCAACCGGGTGCGTCACGAACTCCTGCCCTTGCTGGATGAGCTGGCCGGAGGGGGTGCGGCCCGGCGTCTGGAATCCCTGGCCGTACAATCGGAGGAACTGCATGATCTGCTGGATGGTTTTCCCGTCCCCGAACAAAGCGCGCCGGAAAAAGGGCCTCATTGGATTTCCGTGAGCGGGCTGGAGCAGCTGCCTCCTTTGGCCGCGACGACGGCCCTGCACAGATTCGTGCAGGAACGGATGCCGGGCGAGGTGGCATTCGGTGGATTGCACCAGGCCATGGGTTTGATCCGCTCGCGGAATCCCGCTTGGCGCCTCGATCTTTCCCTGGGACGGCGGATCAGCCGGCGAGGCCCGCGCCTCGTACTGGAAACGGGGGAGGCGCCAACCTGGGAAACGTTGGTGCATGAAGTCGAGGGATGGCGGATCGAAGCGCCCGGGGCCTTTCAGGTGCATTTTCACAGCGGCGCCTGCGAGACCATGGATACCATGGCCCTCTACAATATCCCCGCGGGTGCATCCCTGCAGGTGCGGCAGCGGAAAGACGGAGACCGCTTCCATCCTCCCTGGAAGAATGCGCCGGTAAAAGTTAAGGATTTCCTGCGGGATCAGCATATCGACCTATGGGAGCGAAACCGCATGCCCTGCCTGGTGCTGAATGGACAGGTGATCGCCATTTATCCCAGGTTTGTGGCCCGGGGCTTCGACCGGCCAGGACCGGCGGGAAATCGGCTCTGTGTGGGATTCACGATTCCCTAGCCGCAGCCGCCGGATTTTTCGGGAGTTTGATGTTGACGGCGCATGGGATATAGTAAAATGTCTTTTATTATGCGGCGCTGGCCGCGGGCGTCCTACCCGGAAAAGCAACCGCAATCGTCTTCGCACGCGGCCCAGCATATTGATAATGGCACCGCCAACAGGATATGTTGGTAGACCGGATTCGTATATAGTTGATGCTGGTGGAATTCTAGCCCTGCACGGTGGCGACAGATGTGCGGACGGCGCCTTCGGCCGCCGGGCAACCTGAACAAACGGAGTGGAAGGTTGAACAACATTTACAAGAATCTTGGCGTTTGGATTCTGATTGGGCTGGTGTTGTTTATTCTGTTTAACTTTATCAACACGACCCCAAACAACTCGTCGGAGATTTCATTTACCGACTTTATGGCTCAGGTAAATGCCCAGAAGGTGGAAGAAGTGACCCTCCGCGGCGACGAGATCACCGGCATTTACGTCGACAGATCCCAGTTTCAAACCAATATTCCCGATTATCCGGATTTGATTCCCATCCTCCTGGAAAACGGCGTTCGTATCCGTGCCCAGAGCGCCACGCAGGGCGGCCTGCTGCTGGCCATTCTGAACAGCTGGTTTCCAATGCTGCTCATCATTGGTGTGTGGCTATTTTTCATGCGCCAGGTGCAAGGAGGCGGCAACCAGGCTCTGAACTTTGGAAAAATCCGCAGCCGTCACATAGACGAGAAAAGCAATCCGATCACCTTCAATGATGTGGCCGGGATTGATGAATCGAAGGAGGAACTGAAGGAAATCGTCGAGTTTCTCCAGGACCCGCAAAAATTCGAAAAATTGGGTGGGCAGATTCCCCGCGGGGTGCTGTTGATGGGCAACCCGGGTACGGGAAAGACTTTGCTGGCAAAGGCCATCGCCGGCGAGGCGGGAGTTCCTTTTTTCAGCATCAGCGGCTCGGATTTCGTCGAGATGTTTGTCGGGGTGGGCGCCAGCCGGGTGCGGGACCTGTTCGAGCAGGGCAAGAAGAATGCCCCGTGCATTATATTCATAGACGAGATTGACGCCGTAGGCCGGCACCGCGGGACGGGACTGGGGGGCGGTCACGACGAGCGGGAGCAGACCCTTAATCAATTGTTGGTGGAGATGGATGGTTTCCAGCCCAATGAAGGAATTATCCTCATCGCCGCCACGAACCGCCCCGATGTGCTGGATCCCGCCCTGCTCCGTCCGGGCAGGTTCGACCGTCATGTGGTTGTGCCCCTGCCGGATATTCACGGGCGGGAACAAATACTCAAGGTGCACACGGCGAACGTCACCCTAGACTCAGGGGTGGACCTGTTGGTGATCGCCAAGGGCACGCCCGGGTTCGCGGGGGCCGACCTGGCCAATCTGGTAAACGAGTCGGCGCTCTGGGCGGCGCGCCAGAACAAGTCCTCCGTGGACCAGGAAGATTTCGAGTTCGCCAGGGACAAGGTGATGATGGGCTCCGAGCGGCGCAGCATCCTCATCATGGATGAGGAAAAGCGCGTCACTGCATATCATGAGGCCGGGCATGCCCTGGTGGCGGAACTCATCAAGGAAGTGGATCCAGTGCACAAGGTGACGATTATTCCCCGCGGCCAGGCCCTGGGACTTACCCAACTGCTGCCCGAGGAGGACCGGCACAGCTACAACCGGGCGCAGTTGCTGGGGCAGATATCCATGATGCTGGGAGGCCGGGCCGCCGAACAGCTTACTTTCAATCAATTCACCACAGGGGCCTCGAACGATATCAAGCAGGCCTCTGAACTGGCCCGGCGGATGGTGGTGCAATGGGGCATGAGCGAGAAGCTTGGGCCCGTATCCTTTTCCGATGGCCATGACAGCATATTCCTGGGAAGGGACCTGATTCAGCACAAACGCTACAGCCAAAATACGGCGAAAAAGATCGATCAGGAAGTGAAGAAAATTATCTCCAGCTGTTATCAGCGGACGACGAAACTTCTGAAATCTCACAAAAAATCCCTGGTCTCCCTTGCCGAGGCATTGATTGAGCGGGAAACCGTCGACAGGGCGGAAATTCTCCGTATTCTGGCGTCCCTGTCGAAGAAGTCCGCCACCGCCTAGACCGGCCCGCGCGACCGGGTGACCGGGGGATAAGAAAATGCTGGATAATGTGCTGGAAGTGCTGCTGTCGGTGCGGCTGCGGGACGTGGTTGATATCGCTCTGCTGACCGCGATCATCTATTGGCTCCTGCAGCTCATCAAAGGCACGCGCACCATCCCGATTCTGCTGGGATTGACGGTGTTGCTGGGGGCCTACGCCCTCTCGGAATTTCTTGGTCTGGCCGCCATCCGCTGGCTGATGGAAAACCTGTTCAGTTCGGCGGTGATCATCCTGGTGGTGCTGTTCCAGGCGGATATCCGCAATGCGCTGGCCAGACTGGGCATTTCCACCATGTTCAGGGAACTTTCGGGTTCCGCGCGCACGAACCTGATTGAAGAGGTGCTGGAAGCAGCGTTCACTCTGTCGGGAAAACGCATCGGAGCCTCCATCGTGCTGGAAAACGAGACGGGGCTGCGCAACTACATTGACCGTGGCAAGCGCATCATGGCCGAGCCAACGGTGGATTTGCTGCTGTCCATTTTTCACACCTCCTCGCCTCTCCACGACGGGGCGGTGATCATCGATAAGGAAGGGAACCTTGCCGCGGCCAGATGTATTCTACCGCTTTCCGGGAATACGAGAACCAGCTCGTTCATGGGCACGCGGCACCGATCCGCGCTGGGCCTGACCGAGGAAACGGACGCCCTGGTGCTGGTTGTGTCCGAGGAGCGCGGAAATATCTCCCTCGCCCACCGGGGGACGCTGTACCGCGATCTGGATGTGGCGGAGCTTAGACGGACGATTACCCAAATTCTGCAAGGCCAAGAACTGGAAGATGCGAATTCCCATACTCCTACGGAAGTTGAAACAGCGTGAATCAGGCGCCGAACTGACAGGAGCACAATTTCGTTCGCTGATTACCAATAATCTGTCGCTGAAGATTTTTGCCCTGTTACTTGCGGTGACAATGTGGGGATTTGTGGCCTCACAGCAGCGAGGGGAGTCCGCCGAGCTCAAATTCGCCGCGCCCCTGGTGCTGAAGAACATACCCAAGGAGTTGGAGGTCACGTCCTCCATCGATGAGTCGGTAAGCGTGCTTGTTAGGGTGCGGCGGGATTTGGCCAAGACCGTAAATCCCAGCCAATTCCAGATAAGCATCGACCTGCGCAATCAGCTTCCGGGATCCTTCGAGTATTCCCTCACTGAATCGAACATCAGCTATAACAATGAGCTTCTGCCCGACGGCGTGAACGTGCTGCAGATCAGCCCAGCCAACATTCCGCTTTTGCTGGAGCCTACCTACGGTAAGAACGTAACCATCAAGCCTCGCTTTTCCGGCGATCTGGTCAAGGGATTCACCATTGAATCCATCAAAATATACCCCCCTCTTGTGGCGGTGCGAGGGCCTTTTTCACATATTGAAAGGCTGATCTCCATCCCCACGCGGCCCCTGGATGTGCAGGACCTGCAATCGGACGTGGAAATGCTGGTCTCCCTGGACCTGCCGCAGATGATCCGGCTCGAGGCCCCTGATAAAGCCTTTTTCCGGGCAAAGATCACTGTGTCAGACAACCCTACGAGAGTGTTGTTTCGAGACATCCCCGTGGTTTTCAAAAACGCGAAATTTTCCTACAAGTCGAGCATTTCCAATCTCAATGTCCATTTGGAAGGCCCCCGGAACGTCATGGAAAGTCTGCGAAAGCAGGATATTACCGCTGTCGTGGACTTGGCCAAGTATCCTCCCGGGGACTACCGCGGATTGGCCCCCAAGATTGTGCTTCCCGATACGGTTAAAGTGCTGGAGCAATGGCCCATCCTGGACTTGTTCGTGCTTAAGCGGAAAGTTGATAAAATCCGTAACTCAGGGGCGCGAAAGAGAATTTCTGGAAATTCCAAGCGCCAGGCAGGGGGCTGACCCGTTCGGGGCCAGACAGCATGATGGCGCAGTGTTCGGCGGCCTTGCCACGCCGATGGATTTCCATTCCGTTGGCGGGTATCATGTCCCATGGCCGGGGTTGCATTGCGGCTTCCGGATTCGCCCGGCCAAACGACTGTAATTGGAACCGGGGAGCACTCCCGGCTGTAAATCCGTACCACCGCTCACCCGGCATCACCTTGCCAACCCGGGAGCGGCCCCAATCAGCAAGGCTTTATCCATGTCACGAGAAATAATTATCAACCACACGCCCCAGGAAACTCGCGTGGCGGTGATGGAATCCTCCGCGCTGACGGAGCTTTACCACGAGCGGGAAAAAGAAAAAGGCGTGGTGGGCAATATTTATAAAGGCAAGGTGCTGAAGGTACTGCCGGGCATGGAATCCGCGTTTGTGGACATCGGCCTGGAGAAGGCCTCGTTTCTGTATGTGGATGATGTGCTATCCGACTTCACCATTTATGACGACTTCGACGAGGACAATGAGGATCGCCCCACATTCCAAAGCTCCTCGTCCTCGCGAAAGGACAAGCGCCCGCCCATTGACCAGTTGATCAAGGAAGGTCAGGAAATCTTGGTGCAGGTCTCCAAAGGACCGATCGGGACGAAGGGAGCCCGCATTACCGGGCACCTCTCTATTCCCGGCAGAAACCTCGTTTTCATGCCATCCATGGACAGCGTGGGCGTGTCACGGCAGATTACAGAAGAATCCGAGCGGCAACGCCTGAAGGAGATCGTAAACCGGCTCCGCCCGGAGAAATCCGGCTTCATTATTCGCACGGTGGCGGAGGGCAGGCGGGAGGAGGAATTCCGTTCAGACATCAATTATCTCGTGTCGCTCTGGGACAGCATTCTTCAGAACTACAGTGGGTCCGCCGCGCCGGCGCGGGTGTATGAAGACCTCAACATCACCTACCGGGTGATCCGGGACATGCTTTCCAGCGATGTGAACCGGTTGCTGGTGGACGATCAGGAGGAATACAACCGCATCAAGGCGTTCTTGAAGGAGTATCTGCCCAGGTACACCTCCTCCCTTGAACATTTCCGGCGGCGTCAACCGATCTACGATTACTTCGGGATAGAAGAGGAAATTGACCGGGCCATGAGCCAGAAAGTGTGGCTGAAGTCCGGGGGGCATCTGATAATCGATCAGACCGAGGCCCTGACAGCCATTGATGTCAATACCGGCCGGTTCGTGGGAAAAGCAAGCCACGAGGATACGATCCTTAAAACCAATATGGAGGCTGTAAAAGAACTGGTCTATCAGCTTAAACTGCGCAACATTGGGGGCATTATCATCATCGACCTTATCGATATGGAGGCTGCCCAAAACCGGCAAAAGGTCTACCAGGCCCTCAAGGAGGAACTGAAGCACGACAAGGCACGCAGCAAGATTCTGCAAATTAGCGAAATCGGGCTGGTGGAAATGACGCGCAAGCGGGACCGGGAAAACCTGGGACGGCAGTTATCGAGCCCCTGCCCCTATTGCGATGGTATTGGGCGAATCAAGTCCCTGGCCACCATTACTTCCGAATTATTCCGGGAAATTCATCGCGTATTGAAAAGCCAGCATCGGCTTGGTCCGCTTACGATCAATCTGCATCCGGATGTCTCCGATTATCTGTTCACCGAAGAGGCCAAATACCTGGAAAGCCTGCAAAGCAAGGCCCGGCAGAAGTTTACGGTGCGTTCAATCGACAATTTTCATCATGAGCAATTCGAAATCTTCGAGTTTTGAAGACGGCCCCTCTTCCTCCCATAGACTGGTGGTGCAGCCCGGGGAGGCCGGACTTAGGCTGGATAAGCTGCTCAGCGAACATCCGAAAATCGTTTCCCGTGAAATGGCGCGGCGTCTGATCGAAGAGGGGGCCGTGATCTTGAATCAGGCGCCGCGTTCCCCTTCCACCAGGGTGCGCGAAAACGATGTGGTGGAATTTCAGGTTCCGCCCCCCGCCACCTCGGCGCTGCTGCCCCAGGCCGGATCCCTGCATATTCTGTACGAGGACTCTTGGCTGGCCGTGCTGGACAAGTCTGCGGGAACCCCCATGCATCCCGGCCCCGGCCACGCCAAAGACACCTTGGTCAACTATCTCTTGCACCATTGCAGCAGTCTGTCGGGCATTGGGGGGGTGCGCCGGCCCGGCATCGTGCACCGCCTGGACAAGGACACCTCCGGTGTGGTGGTCGTGGCAAAGCACGACCGGGCCCACCAGCATCTGGCGGCGCAATTCCAGTCGCGGGAAATAGGCCGCGCCTACGTGGCCGTGGTGATCGGCCAGCCCCCGCGGGATTCCGGCATTATCGACCTGCCCCTGGCCCGGCATCCCACCAACCGCCTCAAGCGCGTCGTGCAGCCGGGAGGGAAACGGGCCGTGACCCACTGGCGGATCGAGCGGCGCGTGCCACCGTTCAGCCTGTTGCGTCTGCGCCTGGAAACGGGACGCACCCACCAAATTCGGGTGCACCTGGCGCGGCAAAATTGGCCGGTCGTGGGCGATCCGCTTTATGGCGGGGCACGGCATCGCGGCTTGCAGCTCGCCCCGCCCCTGCGGCAGGTGCTGGAGCGCTTCAACCGGCAGGCGCTGCATGCCTGTCAGTTGGCTTTCGATCATCCGGAGAGCGGCGAGCGCCTGCACTTCGAGTCTCCCTTGCCGGAGGATATGCAGGAGCTGATCGGCGCAATTGACAGGCATTGCCAGGACAATCCGGAAATATAGGGGAAACTTGGGGGTTACGCCCCTGCGCGGAATTGGCCTAGAATAATGCCATCACCCTTTTACTATGGATTCGATGGCCTGGGCGCAGCAAAACAAACATCCCTTGGGATCACCCCTCCCCGGCCGGTGCTTTCGTGCCAAGGGCCGCTTGTGGCTGCTGGCCGTGTTGGGCGGGTTGCTGCTCGTGTCGGCCTGTGCCTCGGCCCCGCCACGCAAGCGCACTTTCATGGGC
>JAPUIH010000119.1 GCA_027297205.1 SAR324 cluster bacterium
AATCCCTTGCAAAAGCTCCAAGTTCGCAAAGGCATTTCGCTGGCGATTAACCGGAGCGCCATCGCGTCGGATGTGATGGAGGGCCTCGCCGTGCCCTCCGGGCAACTGCTGCCCAAGGGGCATTTCGGCTATATCCCCGCCCTGAAGCCGGACCGCTTTAATCGGCGCGGGGCCAAACGGCTGCTGGCCCGGGGAGGCTTTCCGCGCGGATTTGGATTAACCCTGCACGGCCCCAACAATCAGTTTCCATTCGATGCCCAATTGCTTGAGGCCATCGCGGGTGCCCTGAAACGGATTGGCATCCGTGCGGAGACGGAAACCAAGAGTCGCAGGATATTCTTTACAATAGCCGCGAGGCGTGAGTTCAGCGCCTACCTATCCCGGTGGAATGACGGCGCCGCCGGGGCCGCAGCCATGCTGCGCTCTCTGCTGGCCAGTTACGATCCAGAACGGCGCATGGGCATGCGCAACCATGGCCGCTTTTCCGATCCCGCCCTCGATACGGCGCTGGAACGCGCGTTGACGGCCATGGACAATGAAAGGCGCGCGTACCTGCTGCAAGAAGCCACCCGGATCGGCATCGCCGCCTACGGCATCATCCCCCTCTTTTTCGAAGTGGATACCTGGGCCATGCGCAAGGGATTTACGCTTCGGCCCGGTGGCTTCGGCGCCATCCTGGCCACGGATTTTCGGCCCAGCGACGGCGATTAGGCAATAAATTCCCGCCTCGGTGACCTAAAGCCGCCCCGCCTGCCCCGGATTGCGCAGACCGCACAATCGGGCCACTTACAATGAACCGCCGTGTTTGGCTAATCGGGAATTTTGTGTATAGATAATTAAGCATCTTTACAAAGAATTACACGCTTTTCCACCCGCGGGACCCCCCGCAGTGCAGAGAACGGAAGCGAGACAGGAGCATTGTATGAATTTTGCCTTATCCGAAGAGCAGGAAATGCTCCAGGCCAGCGCCAATGAGTTCGTCAAGCGCGAATCCTCCCTGAAGCGCATCAGGGAATTGCGGGAAGACGAAATCGGGTTCTCCAGAGGAATTTGGGAAAAAATGGCGGAACTGGGCTGGCAGGGCATTACTTTTCCGGAGGAGTTTGGGGGCCTTGGAGAAGGCATGGTGGAAATGATCGTGGTAATGGAAGAACTGGGGCGGGGGTTGATGCCCGAGCCCATGCTCTCCAGCGTCTTGATGGCGGGCAATGCCTTGGTGTGCGGGGGATCGAAGGAACAGCAGGAGCAATGGCTGCCCAAGATATCCGATGGATCCGCTCTGATGTCCCTGGGGTATCTGGAGCGGCAGAGCCGCTACGACCCCTACGACGTGGAGACCGACGCCAAGAAGGACGGCTCCGGGTGGGTGCTCAGCGGTGAGAAGATGTTTGTGCCGGATGCGGGCGTGAGCGAGCGCATCGTGGTATCCGCGCGTTCCAGCGGCCAGCGCCGCAGCCGGGAAGGTGTGGAAATGTTTCTGGTGGACCCCAAGGCCAAGGGCGTTACCCTTACCCCCATTCCCACCATGGACTGGCGCAAGCAGTTCATGCTCAAGCTGGACAGGGTAACGGTGGATGAGTCCGAGCGGCTTTCCGGGAAGGATGGCGGAGAGGCCCTGGAGGCGGCCCTGGACCGGGCCACCGTCGGATTGTCGGCGGAAATGCTGGGCGCCATGAACGAAGCGTTCTCCATCACTTTGGAGTATATGAAAACCCGCAAGCAGTTCGGCGCGCCCATCGGCTCCTTCCAGGCGCTCAAGCACCGCGCCGCCGACGAGTATGTGCAAACGGAACTTTCCCGGTCCGCGGTGTATTACGCAGCCATGGCCCTGGACGAGAATATGCCCGACGCCGCGCGGGCGGTTTCCACCGCCAAGGCCCGCTGCAACGACGCGTTTCACCTGATCGGCAACGAGTCCATTCAGATGCACGGTGGAATCGGGATGACCGACGAGCATGACATTGGCTTCTTCTTTAAACGCGGCAGGGTCTCCAAGGTGATCCTGGGGGATTCAGATTTCCACCGCGACCGTTACGCCCGCCTGAAGGAATATTGAGCACCTCGAGGCGGCACCCAGCCTGCTCCCGTGGGTTGGAGACAAGAGGAGTATAAGGTGAGAGGCGCCTTGCCAGCGTATACGCGGCGGTGCAGGCAGGGCCTGTGCACCGCCCTGCTGCTGATGCTCTTCTTGCCGGCGCTGACATTGGGGCAGCTGCAGCCCAGTTCCGAAGACTCCCGCGCCATCCGCAAGGCGATTTCCGACCAGATCGCGGCCTTCCACCGGGACGACGCGCCCGCGGCTTTTGCCCTGGCCGCGCCCTCCATCCGCCGTATGTTCGGCACGGCGCAACGCTTTCTCGCCATGGTCAAGGCGGACTACGGACCCGTGTACCGCCAGGTAAAATATTCCTTCGTGAAGCTGACGGTCGAAGACGGGCGCACGGTGCAGCAGATGTTGTTCTTAAATGCCGAGGATGGGGCGGTGTTCGGATTTTATCTGATGGAGCGGCAGCCGGAAGGCGGCTGGAGGATCGCGGGGGTGATGCTGCGTTCCCTGCGCACCGAATCCACCTGACAGCAAAATTCTCTACTCCACCAGGATAGTGACGTGGCGGGTTCCCCACAGTTCCGGGTTTATATCGCGGCGACCGTGGACGGGTATATCGCCGACGCACAAGGCTCCGTCGCCTGGCTGGAAGCCTTCGAGGGAGAAAACCATGGGTACAAGAAATTTTTCCGGACAATTG
>JAPUIH010000012.1 GCA_027297205.1 SAR324 cluster bacterium
TTCCCCGCCACTTCCGCGCCACTTCCGCGCCACTTCCGCGCCAATTCTGACCCCCAAAACCGGTTCCGCGCCAATCCGCGCCAATAAAAATGGGACTCACGGGTTTCCGCAAGTCCCTGCGTTGACAGTGGGCGGTACAGGGATTGAACCTGTGACCTATGGCTTGTAAAGCCACCGCTCTCCCAGCTGAGCTAACCGCCCCGGTCGTGCCGCGCGAGGCGTCCCTTGCCGCCTCCCCCATACCCGCCGCGCTTCCGCTTTGAAACTTCTTTTGTTAGTTTGTAACCGGTTCAGCAATAAACGCAAGCGCGGTGCATGCGGCGCTGCGCGCCGCCGCCGCGCCGCGGGTAAGGGGGGAGGCGGGGCATTTCCGGCCCGTCAACCGCCCATTATCCGGAACATGAAAGATCCCCATGGAACTGATTCTGGCAGGAGATATCGGCGGCACCAACACCCGCCTGGCGCTGTACGAGATGGGCAAGCTGGGCGAGCCGCTGAGCATGCTGGTCTATCCATCCGGCGATTACGAGTCCCTGCTGGCCATTCTCCAGAAGTTCATGGATGAGGCCGCGGACACGTTTAAGCAGGGGCAGTTGCTGCGGGCCGGATTTGGCGTGGCCGGACCGGTGGACGGGAATATCGTGAAGCTCACCAACCTGCCCTGGGTGGTGGACGCCCAGCAGATCGCCGCGCGCCTGAATATCGGCAAGGCCACATTCGTCAACGACTTTTCCGCCAACTGCTACGCCGTGACACGGCTGGGCCCCGATGATGTGCATCAGATCGGCGGGGGCGAGCCCGTCTCCGGTCATCCGATCGCGGTGCTGGGCGCCGGTACGGGCCTGGGGGAGGCATTTCTGGTATGGGCGGGCACGCGCTATCTGGTGGTGCCTTCCGAGGGCGGACACACGGACTTCGCCCCCCGCAACCCCCTGGAAGTGCGGCTGCTGGAGTTTCTCACCGAGCGCTTCGGCCGGGTATCCTATGAGCGGGTGGTGAGCGGGCCGGGGCTGGTCAACGTGTACGAGTTCCTGCGGGAGCGGGAAGGCATGGAGGAATCCCCTGCCGTGCACGAGCAGATGCGTCAGGAGGACCCGGGGGCGGTCATTTCCCGCAACGGGATGGACCGCAGCGATGCGCTCTGCGACCGGGCGCTGGAGCTGTTCACTTCAGTATACGGTGCGGAGGCGGGCAACCTGGCCTTGAAGCTGCTGGCCAGGGGCGGCATCTATCTGGCGGGCGGGATCGCCCAGAAAATCATTCCCCGCCTGGAGGAAGGGAGCTTCCGCTACAGCTTTGAGCAAAAGGGGCGCTTCACCAACTATCTGGAATCCGTGCCCACCTACGTGATCACCCATCCCCAGCCAGGATTGATGGGCGCCGCGGTGGCCGCGGACGAGGCCTAGGCGCGGCGCTCGTGGGCCGGCATTTCGCTCCCTCATTCCCTTGCCGGTGCCCGCACCACCAGATAGAGCGACGCCACCACCAGCCCGCCCCCCGCCGCCGCTGTGGGCGGCAGGCTATCCCCCAGCACCAAGGCGGCCAGCGCCGCCCCGAACAGGGGTTGCAGCAGCAGCGTGAGTCCCACAGTGCCCGCCTCTATGGTCTTGAGCGCGTAGAGCCAGGACATATAGGCCACCACCGTGCAGCCCACCGACAGGAACAGCACCGCCCCCGCGCCACCCCAGCTGGGCGTGGGCCAGCCGTTTTGCCAACCATCCAGCACAATCACGGGAATCCAGAGCAGCCCCGCGGTAACAATGGTGGCCGCGCTGACCGTAAGCGGGGAGTGGCGCCGCAAGGCGGCCTTGCCCCACACGCTATAGAGCGCCTCCAGGCCCAGCCCCATCGTGAACATCAGGTCGCCGATCACCCCGGCCGCGGAGAAATCGGGCAGCCGCAAGCCCCGCGCGATCACCAGATAGGCCCCGCCTCCACCCAACAGCAGCGCCCACAGTTTGCGTCCGGTCAGCGTTTCTGCGAGCCACATCCTGGCCAGCACCATGGTGAGCAGCGGCTCCAGGGCCATCAGCAGGGAGGCATTGAGCCCGCTGCTCAGGTTGACCCCCCAGTAACCGAGGGCCTTGGACGCCACGAAGGCCACAAAGCCCAGCACGGCCAGCCCAGGCAATTCCGCGGGTTTGAGCTCCCCGCTGCGCAATGCCCGTGCAAGCCAGGGCGACAGCACCAGCCCCGCCACCAGCATGCGCCAGCCGCCAAGCTGCAGGGGCGACATCTCCTCCAGGGCGAGCTTGCTCACCACCCAGGAGCCGCCCCACATGAAGTTTATCGCGCAGAGCAGCAACAGCAGCGACAGTTGCCGCCAGGGATGTCTGGACAATGGTTTAAACCCTTGCATATTGGGACGGCATTAAGTTACCCATGAGCGTATTTCGAGGCGCGATTTGGGCCTCGGCCTGATAAATTGAATCCAGGATGCCGCGCAACGGCACGTGGAAAATCCACCTCTCCATAGCAGCGGAAGCAACCCCATGCAAAACGGGTCTCGCATAGAAAAGCTGGAAAATCCCATCTCTCGCACAATCGAGGAATCCACGGATTTTCTGGCGGATATCATCGGGGACAGCAGCAGGGCCGGAGAACGCATCCAGGCCGGGCCGGTGCTGAAGATGATGTACGACACGGCTGTCTCGGTGGCCCTGCGTCATTCGGGGTACCGTCCTGTGCTGCTGGGGATGGACCGCATCGATCTTCCCCGCCGTATTTGTCATATGGACCTGGTGCGGCTGGAGGCGCAAATCATATCGATGGGCCGCTCTTCCATGGCCATCGAAGTAAAATGTTTTACCAAGCAGCCCACCGAGCGGGAATTCACAGCCGCCCATGTGGGATTCGTGACCATGGTCTCGGTGGACGAGACTGGAAATCCGATTCGGAATACGCCGCGCCTTTCCTACGAGTCCCCCAGGGGGATAGCCGCCAAGCCCCTCGCCGAACACCGCAAGGCGCAAATTCTGGAGCGGCGGCAGGCCCTGGAGTGGATCGACCAGAAGGACGACTTCCGGGTCAGTGACGTCATCGAGTCCGAACAGACCGTTCGCTACGACTATATGAAGCCGGAAGAGACGGTCGTCAACGTGAAGGGGCAAATTATTTCACAGAACGTACATCTGGACGGGCGGGTCAAGGGCGGTGACTTCCTGGTGTGGCTGGACCGAGTGGCCACCTACACAGCCCGGCAGTTTACCCGCAACGACCAGGTGATCACCCTTTCCATCAACGACATGCTGTTCAAGCGGCCGCTTCACGCCACGGACCGCATCGAACTGTTTTCGCGCGTGACCTATGTACGCACCCATACCCTGGAAATTTCCATTGACATCATTGTGCATACGCTGGAAGGAGAACAGTATCCATTGGAGAGTGTGGACTTCCTCATTCTGAATTACCACTCCAGTGGCCCCAAGAAGAAAATTACGACCGGCCTGCTGCTCAATGACGACGACCAAGACAGTCTCAAAAACTACATCAAGGCCCGCACCCGATATTCCTTCTGGAAATCGAACCCTGAAAGTCATCTCACCCAATCGCCCGTTTGAGCGGCGCGCCGCAGGGCCGCTTCCCGGCCGCCGGAATTTCACCGCTGCCGCAAGGCGCCGCGCTGCGGGTCCAGAACCGCATCCATGAGCAGTAGCCTAAAGACCGAGGCCAATCCGCGGGCGGCGGCGTGGGACGCGTTCAGCCCTTCGCCGCCCGGCGATGAGCGGTCGAGCTCTTACTCGCCCTACAACAAGTTTTCTCGGGATGAGTGGGGCAAGCTGCGCGCCGACACGCCGCTCACCCTGACCGAGCATGACCTGGTGCAGTTGCGCGGGCAGAATGAACAGGTGGCCCTGGACGAGGTGGCCGATATTTACCTGCCCCTCACGCGGCTGCTCAATCTGTATGTCGCCAAGGCCCAGGAACTCTACCAGGCCAGCGCGAAAATCCTGGGCAACCCGGCGGCCCGGGTGCCCTACATCATTGGGCTGGGTGGCAGCGTGGCCGTGGGCAAGAGCACCACTTCGCGCATTCTGCAGGCGCTGCTGTCCCGCTGGCCGCACCATCCCAAGGTGGACCTGGTCACCACCGACGGTTTTCTCTACAGCAACAAGGTGCTGGGCGAAAAAGGATTGATGCCCAGAAAAGGCTTCCCCGAAAGTTTCGATCTCCCCCGCCTGATTCAATTCGTTTCCGACGTCAAGGCGGGGCGTGGAAATATCAAGGTTCCACTGTACTCCCATCATATCTACGACATTATGCCCGGCCGCTACGAGCTGGTCGATCAACCGGATATCATGATTATCGAGGGGCTCAACGTTCTGCAGACGGGCAGCCACGCCTTTGCGCGGCAGCAGCCCCGCGTTTTCATTTCGGACTATTTCGATTTCACGATTTATGTGCACGCGGAGATCCAGCAAGTCCGCCAGTGGTACGTGGACCGCTTTCTCACCTTCCGCCGGCGCGCCCTGCACGATTCCACGTCATTTTTTTCCGTGTTCGCCCATCTCACCGAAGAAGAGGCCAGGGCCCATGCCGTCCGCATCTGGACGGAAATCAACGAGGTCAATTTGCACGAGAATATCCTCCCCACCCGGGAGCGGGCCAAATTGATTCTCAACAAAGGGGCCGATCATTCCGTGCAATCGGTGTTGCTGCGGAAAATCTAGGGCTGCCGGGGCGGCGGGATAAATGACCGCGATCGCGGAGACTGCTGGGCCTGGGCTGCCCTTGCGCTGCGCGGCGGCTTGGCCGGGCGGCAAACAAATGATAGAATTGATTATGGAATGGTTGTTCAAAAATCGCCGGCGGCGGCGCAACGGAGAACAGGAAAGCAGCGCCGGTGGCGGGCGGCCCACGGCAGAAGCAAGGCAAATGAAGATGCAAGGCGGGAAACCGGAAATTGTGATGTATACCACCCCTTTCTGCCCTTATTGCCACCGGGCGAAATCCCTGCTCTCTTCCAAGGGCGTGCAGTGGGAGGAAATTGACTTGATGGAGCAGCCGGGCCGGCACGGCGAAATGCTGGAGAGGGCCCAGGGCCGGCACACCGTGCCCCAGATTTTCATCAATGGTACGGGGCTGGGCGGCTACGACGAAATTGCGGCGCTGGACCGGGCCGGAGAACTGGACAACCTTTTGGGAATTGGCGCCTAGCCGGAAAGAAGCGAATGGAATCGAGCACTGTGGCGGACCCGGCCCAACGGCCGGCGGAGAAACCGGAACATCACCGGGTGGTCATCCTGGGCAGCGGCCCCGCAGGCCTGACCGCGGCCATCTATGCCGCCCGCGCCAACCTGAAGCCGGTGGTGGTGGCGGGGGACGAGCCCGGCGGGCAGTTGACCATTACCACCGAGGTGGAAAACTACCCCGGCTATGCCGACGGAGTGCAGGGCCCGCAGATGATGGAACATTTCCGCAAGCAGGCCGAGCGCTTCGGTACAAGCTTCAAGACCGGCAACGTCTCCAGTGTGGAGTTGTCCCAGCGCCCCTTCAGTCTTTTTCTCGCATCGGGGGAAGTGCTTACCTGCGATGCACTGATCGTGGCCACGGGCGCCTCCGCCAAATGGCTGGGGCTGGAGTCGGAAACCCGCATGCGCAACCGAGGGGTCTCCGCCTGCGCCACCTGCGACGGATTTTTCTTTCGGGACAAGCCCCTGGCCGTGGTGGGGGGCG
>JAPUIH010000120.1 GCA_027297205.1 SAR324 cluster bacterium
CTCTGGTGGCATTTTTCAACTACCCCGTGCGCATCTACGGGATGATCGGCCAGAGCCTGATCTATCCGGCCATTCCCATGCTGCTCTTCATGGGGGTGGCGTTCGAGAAGTCCGGCGTTGCCAGGGAAATGCTGCTTTGCCTGCAGGTGTTGCTGCGGCGCGTGCCGGGCCGGCTGGCGGTGGCGGTGACGGTGCTGGGCATCCTGTTGGGTCCCCTGCCCGGTCTCATCGGCGCCTCCGTCGCCACATTGGCCCTGCTGGCGCTGCCCACCATGCTGGATCAGAAATACCACCCCCAACTGGCCACGGGTTCCATCGCGGCGGCCGGAACGCTGGGCGTGATCATCCCTCCCAGCGTGATGCTCTTTATCCTGGCCGGCCAAATGCAGGTGCCCATGGGTCACGTCTTTCTGGCCACGCTTATACCCGGCATCTCCCTGGGCCTGCTTTACATCGCCTATTACATAGTGCGCTGCACTTTCGACCCCGGCGCCGCACCACAGGGCGCCGCCGTGCCGGTCAAGGGGGTGGGCCATTTGCTGTTGTACGCCATCCGCAGCCTGGTCCTGCCGGTGGCGCTGATTTCGCTGGTGCTGGCCTCTTTCATCGCGGGCTGGGCCACACCCTCCCAGTCGGGGGCTATCGGGGCGGTGGGCGGCGTGGGGCTGATGATTCTGAACCGCCATTTTTCCCTGCGCCTCATGCATGAGGCGATCGTCACCACCCTCCTCATGACCTCAATGGTGTTCTTCGTCGTGATCGCGGCGGGGATGTTCTCCTTCCCCTTCCAGTATTTCGGTGGAAACGACCTGATCGCCAATTTCCTGCACGGCATCGGTCTGGGTGATTGGGGCATGCTAATCGTGATTCTGGCGATCATCTTCTTTCTGGGATTCTTTATCGACTGGATCGAGATCACCATCATCACCCTGCCCATCTTTCTTACCGTGCTGGAAACTTTGGATTTTTCGGTTTACGTGGGCAACCCGGACATGGTGTTGGTGTGGGTTTGCGTGCTGATCGCGCTGGTGCTGCAGACCTCGTTCATGACGCCACCCTTCGGCTTCGCCCTCTTCTTCGTCAAGGGCGCCTCGCCCCCCAGCATCAAACTGACCGATGTCTACCGCGGCATCGTGCCACTGGTTTTCATCCAACTGGCCATGGTGATCCTGGTCATGCTCTTGCCCGCCCTGGCCACCTGGCTGCCCACCTTGGCCCTGGAGTAACAGGCCACTGGCCTGTTCCGCGGCTGAGCCTCGAATCATGCACGGACGCCGATCCAGAAAGCGCATTGATATGAGTGAGCTGCGGGAAGTCTGTATACCGGTTATGCGCATAAAGGCTCCCGCCGCCTCCACCAACTTCCCCTTTTCCCTCACCGCATTCCTCACTGCATGACGATGCCGCCGGAGTAGGTAAGGGCCTGGCCGGGCGCGAGGGTCGGTTCCGGCACGCGCAAAGTGGGCGATCCGGCGCGCACCGCCCGGCGCTCCAGTTGGCAGGAATTCGCGTTGGACATTGGTCTATCCTCCACTGGTTCCGCCGGACTCCGGCTCCACAACGTCCACCAGCCGTGTTTCCACGACGTTCTCCGCATGGAGGGTGCGGTGCACCGGGCAGCGGTCGGCGATTTGCATCAGCCGTTCCCTCTGCGCATCGGTGAGGGCGCCCTCCAGGACGATCTCCCGTTCGAAGCGGTCGATATAGCCGGATTCCGTTTCGCAATTGGCGCAGTCCTCGGCGTGAATTTTCTCATGCTTGAGGCGGACGCGCACTTTCTCCAGCGGCCAGCCCTTCTGATCCGCATACATGCGGAGGGTGATGGAAGTTCACGAGCCCAGGCTGGCCATCAGCAGGCCGTAGGGGTCCGGGCCGGTATCGTCCCCGCCGTTCTTCACCGGCTCGTCCGCGTGCAGCACATGGGCGCCCACGGCAATGGCGTTGGCATAGCGCCCTTCCCCGGTCTCGGCCACCAGCACCTCCCCCGGCGCGGCCCGCAGGGCCGGAACCGCCTCCGCCCCATCGCCGAGGTAACGGGAGGCCCAGGCGGCCAGCACGGCGGCCACGTATTCCGCGTCGACGCGGCGGGAGAGCAGATGGTCGGCGCCGTCCAGGGCGACGAAGGACTTGGGGTGCTTGGCCGCCTCGAAGATGCGCCCCGCGTTCTCCAGCGCCACCACCTCGTCCCGGGGGGCGTGCATCACCAGCAGCGCCTTGCCCAGGGCGCCGATGCGCGCCTGCATGGGCTGCGCGGCGATGTCCTCCAGAAACTGCCTGCGAATACGGAAGCGGCGGCCCGATATTTCCACCTCCGCCTCGCCCTCCGCCTCGATGGCGGGCACGGCGGCGGCCAGCAGGTGCCGCACGTGCTCCGGATCGCAAGGGGCGTTCAGGGTGGCGACGGCGGTGGCAGCGGGAATGCGCTCCGCGGCGGCCAGCACCGCCGCGCCGCCCAGGCTGTGGCCGATCAGAATCTTCACGGGCGCGTGTTCCGCGGCCAGATACTCCGCCGCCCGTACCAGGTCGTCCACGTTCGAGGAGAAGTTGGTATTGGCGAAGTCGCCGCCGCTGCTGCCCAGTCCGGTGAAATCGAACCGCAGCACGGCGATGCCCCGCTCTGCCAGGGCCGTGCTGATGCGGGCGGCGGCGAACACGTCCTTGGAACAGGTAAAGCAGTGGGCGAACAGGGCATGGGCGGCCGGGGGGCCGAGGGGCCGGTCCAGCCTCGCGGCCAGGGCCTCACCACCCGAGCCGGTAAATTCGATCCGTTCGCTGCTGATGGCCATCGGGCAGTTCTCCCTATGAATTTCCGTGTGGAATTGATGGCGCGTACATCCTTGACGACCACGCCAAGTCGCACACCATAGCAGTTGTCGCGAAATTGCTCGCTCGCATGAGTCCCCAGCAGTTCCAGCAGGTACTGGCTATCACTGAGGGCATGTAACGCGCCAGCATCCGCCGTTCCCGCCATGTCCTGCAGTACCCTTGCCGCACCCGGCAAGCAAAGTCCCGCGCGGGCTTGCAGGCGTGCCGTTGGCCCGGTTTTCTTGCGGAAATTCGACCGTTTGCACACAATAATTGGAGGTGGGTGAGCGCATTTTTTCGCGCGCCCATCTGTTTATCGACTGCCCTATTAGGTAGACTGTGGTAGAGTATTATGAAACAGCCGTTCACCATATTGCGTTGGGTTGCATCATGAAGCGAAGAGCTGGACAGGGAGA
>JAPUIH010000121.1 GCA_027297205.1 SAR324 cluster bacterium
GCCATGGTTGGGGAGGGGATGAAGTATGCGGTGGGTACCGCAGGCAAAATGTTCTCCACTCTGGGTGCGAATGGGATCAATATTGAAATGATTTCCCAAGGCGCCTCGGAGATCAACATCTCCTGTGTGATCAAGGAATCGGATACCGAGACCGGATTGCGAGCCATCCATCAGGTGTTCGTGGAGGAGGCGTGAATCGGGCCAGACGGAACCGCCTGTACGAAAAGTTGGCCGCCGCGACACCCGGGGCCGTGACCGAGTTGAAGTTCCGCTCACCCTTTGAGTTGCTGGTGTCGGTTATTCTGAGCGCCCAGGCTACGGATAAATCGGTCAATCAGGTTACAGCCAAGCTATTCAAGCACCACAATACCCCGCGAATACTGATCAAGCTCGGCAACACGCGGCTGCATCGAGCCATCCGCACCATCGGCCTGGCGCCTACCAAGGCCCGCAACATCCTGGCCACAAGCCGGCTGCTGCTGGAGCGCCATGGGGGCGAGGTCCCCGCCGATCGTGAGGCGCTGGAGGCCCTGCCGGGCGTGGGCCGGAAAACGGCAAACGTGGTGCTCAACGTCGCCTTTGGACAGCCGACCATTGCCGTGGATACCCATGTGTTCCGCGTGTCAAACCGCACCGGGCTGGCGCCGGGCAGGAATGTGCGCGAAGTGGAGGAGAAGCTGCTGGAAAACACCCCCGCCAATCATATGCGCCACGCCCACCATTATCTCATCTTGCATGGCCGTTATGTGTGCAAGGCCCGCAAGCCCGAATGCGCGGTTTGTGTGATAGAAAAGGAGTGTGAATTCGGCGGGAAAAATATGGACTGAGGCGTGCCACGCGCACTCGAATCGGGCTTGGCGGCTCATGGTGCACCGCTGTTAGGGTGCACCGCTGTCAGGGTGCCGCGCGGCGGCAATGGTAATATCGCGTTCAGGCATCAACCATCACCAGAAGGAGAACCCAGATGGCGGAATTCGAGGTGGTGCTGCCTCTCGTGGGCGGTGCGTTGATTGGATTGGCGGCCGGACTGTTAATGTTGCTGAATGGCCGGGTCGCGGGCATTAGTGGAATTTTTGCCGCGCTGATTTCCCTGCGGATGGAGGAGCGTGTGTGGCGAGTCCTGTTCATCGCGGGCCTAATTGCCGGCGGCCTCATATTCATGGCGGCCAATCCCCAGGTCTTTCCGGAGCGGTTTGAGCGTTCCCTGCCTGCCATGGCGATCGCGGGGCTGTTGGTGGGTTTTGGAACCCGGTTGGGTGGAGGCTGCACCAGTGGGCACGGCGTATGCGGTATCAGCCGCCTTTCCGTGCGCTCCATCGTTGCCACCCTGACCTTCATTCTCACCGGCGCCATTACGGTTTATGTGGTTTCGCATGTGATGGGAGGTGCCTGATGAAATCCAATTTTTCCGCATTATTCGCCGGGCTGCTGTTCTCGATAGGGCTTGCAATATCGGGAATGACGCTGCCCGCAAGGATCTTTGGATTTCTGGACTTCGCCGGGCGCTGGGACCCCACCCTGTTGTTCGTGATGGGGGGAGCCGTGGTGGTAAACTTCGGCCTGTTCCGCCTTTCGCGATTGCGCGGTGCGCCGCTGTTTCATCCCAAGTTCGTGCTGCCCACGCGCTCGCGGATTGATCCCGCCCTGGTAGGGGGTGCGGCGTTGTTTGGCGCGGGCTGGGGGCTGGGCGGCTTCTGCCCTGGTCCGTTGCTGGTGTCCGTCTCCACGGGGGCTGTACCGGTGCTGGTGCTGTTGGCGGGAGTGATTGCCGGCATTTATGCTGCGGATGGGTTGTCGGCGATTGGCCGGAGCCGGCTGCGCCCATCCGATTAGGGCTTGCATGGGCAGCTATGCATGGGCGGCTGCCGTGGCGCGCAGTCCCGCAACACCAATGGCATTCGATGCGCAAGATTGTGCTGATTCTGATATCCGTGCTGGTGCTAAGTGGGCTTCCCCTCACTTACTTCGTACCCTTGGGCCAGGCGCCGGATTGGCGAAAGTGGGTGTCCTTGCTGCATATCTGGGGCGGCGTGCTGTTCCTGGCCATATTTTCCCTTTATGCCTGGGAGCATATTTCGGACAACAGGCACTGGCTGCGCCGCGCCGCGCTAACCACATTCACCGGCGTGACACAGACCGCTTCCGGGGTGCTGCTCATTCTAACCGGGATTGTGATGTTGCTATATGGCAACGCCGTTTGGGAAGCCTTGCGCGGGGTTCATCACTGGCTCACCTACCTGATCGCCGCATCGGTGATTCTGCATATTGTAAGCAGGAAAACCTGAGTCGGGTGGGCCGGACTCAGGCGGTAAGCGGGCCGTCGTCCGGTTCTAACTCATCTTCCATGGAGGCAGGCTTGAGGGTAATTTCCTCGAACAGGAAAGCCGTGTGCAGCAGCACGATCTCGCGGTCATCCAGGGTCTGTGTCAATTCCACTTCCACTTCCGTATGCTCCGGGGTCTCCTCCTCCTCCGCATCCTCGAAGGCAATACGGCAGGTGAGGGCGCCGTTGGTAAGCGTGACCGCCAGGTGGTGGGAGAGGTCGGTATGCTCCACCAGCTTGTCCACACCGCCTAGGAAGTGCACCTCGCAGTGCTCGCTCCTGGCGGCCAGGGACACATCTTCTCCACGCAGGTTGCGGAAAAATACCCCCAAATTGAAGGCCAGCATGGTTCCCCTGTTTTTTCAGATATCAGATCCTACTGCGGTGCTCAGACAGGGCCGGCCCGCCGCAACGGTGGGGAAGGCGGAAGTTCAGCGAATGCTTGGTGCACGTCCCGAATCCTCCCCTATCTGCTCGGCGCGCTCCCGGAAGTAGGCCAATGGAGTATCGCCCCTGCCCTTGTTCTCCCGTGCCAGCCGGAGCGCCTTTTCCGCCGCCGCCGCGGCCTTCTCAAACCGTCCCGTCCGCAGGTGGGCCTCGGCCAGGGTATCCCAGATGAACGCCAACTCGGCGGCATGGGAGGCACGCAGCGCCAAGTCCAGTCCCTCCTGCACGAGATACGGCTCTGTTCCGGGCCGTGTGACCAGCAGCCACGCGAGATTGTTTTGTACTTTGGGATCATCCGGATTTATCTGCAGCAACCTGCGGAAATACCGCTCCGCCGCCGGATAATCCTTGCGCTCATAGGCCCGCATGGCCAGGAACTGCAGGCCCTGCACCGCGGCTGGAGACGGATCGGCGGCCGGCCCCAGTCCATAAGTCTCCACGGCGTAAGATACTATACCCGTGCTGGAAAAAACAGTCTGTGCCAGCACGCAGAGCGCAAGCAGCACCAGGCAGGCCCCTTTGATGCGCCTCACCGCACGGTCGTGCTGGACGAGGGTATCCGGCGTCTGGGCGGCCTCCTCCAGATAAGCCAGACGCCGCCCGATTCCGTAGTGATGCCAGTTGTCATCCCGTATGCGGATGCCGTTCAACTGGCTGATTTTGAGCATCGCGGTCTGAAAGGGAAGAAAACCCCGCCGTCGCAGGGCGTTGCCGTCCGCCTGCCGCTCGAAATAGCGGCTCATGAACCCAAGCCCAAAACGCAGGAACAACAGCAGCCCGCCGATTTCGAGCACTGTCAAGGCCCAGAAGGGAAAGGCATAATTCAGCCATAGCCCGCTAATGGCCAACACTTCCAGCACCATCTGCAGGAACAGCACGAAGGTCATTATTGCCGCAAAGAAATACCACAAGTGGCGCTGCCGGATATGCTCGGCCTCATGGGCCGTGACCGAGCGTATTTCTTCCTCATTGAGGGCGCCGGCAAGCGCATCGGCGAAGAGCAGAAAGCGGAAACGGGGGATGATTCCCACCACGCCCGCGGTGGCGTGTCCCATCATTTCCGCCGGCCAATTGAGCACCCTCGCCACGGAAACGCCATTGGCGGCCAGTTCCTCACGGATCACGCGTTCCGCATCCGCCGAGTCCAGCTTGCGCAGCCGCCAGCAGAGGGGAAGCAGCACAGGCACAACCATGCCCGCCACCGCCACGTAAATTAAAATGCTGCCCAGAGTTTGCAGCCAAATCGGAATCCAGTCCAAGGACTGTTCCAGGCCGGGATAAGCCGAGCCCAGTCCCGACACGGCGAGCCCCATCAGCACCAGCACGACGATGGGCAGGGAGATGCCCAGCTTCCAGGAAAGGTCACGCAGTTGCTCACGCAGTCCTCTCACCAGCAGGGGATTGACAGGGCGCAGAGCCAGGCCGTCGCTGAGCCAGAAATTCAGCAGCATCGCCGTAAGCGCCAGTTCCTCTCCGCCGCGAAACTCCGCCAGCAGGGCCAGCCAACCGTGAAAAACGGCCATCGCGGCCACGGCCGCAATCCAAAGCACCAGCAAAACCAGGCGGCGCCGATTGACCCGCAAGGGAGTGCGCGCGCCCAGCAGACTCTCCGGGGCACTGCCCACAATGGCGCCCAGCAGCGGTAGTACGCAGTAGACCACGGCCAATTCCCAGCCCTGTGGAGGCGGCTGAGCGGATTGCATGCCCACCAGCATCAATCCGGCCAGTGCGAGCAGAAATGGAATGAATGGCAGCAGCATGGACGCCTATCGTAGGGTGTCTGGCTTCCCGTCCGTGCGGGCAGGGGGCGGGTGCCCGGCGGCCGGAGGAACTTCGAATCTGCCTAGTAATTATAACCGATGCCGAGCAGTACACGGGTCGTTGAAATTGCAGGACCCGTTTTGAAGAATGGAAAATGCGAAATTTTCAGTCCAAGTTGCAGGGTTTGCCCCACGCGCGCGGCAAGTCCGAATTGAAAGGGAACGAATGGCTCCAGCCGCTCGTTGAATACGCGCCGGTCCTTGAATTCCACCAGACCGTCCATGATGCCCAGTCCTATCCCGAAGCTGATCACCAGCCAGTGGGCCGCCAGGCGATTCAGCAAAATTAAAGTCTGGAAAGTGCGCACTTTGACCCTGCTCACCGCGGTATTGTCCGGTATCCACTCCATCCTGGCAAATCCTATGCTGCGGGACAAATACCATCGGGACTGAGGGCGGAAGGTGCTCACGTAGTTCAGGCCCAGATTTTTTATGACCTTCGCGTTAGGCTGGCTCTGGGCCCTGAGGAATACGGGGAATTCGATCAGCGCCTGCCAATTCTTGGGTTCTTCCCGCCTCAGAACGAAACGATTGAAGATGTTGTGATCCTCCTGTTCATTGGCCTCCTGGGCGGGTGCCACCTCTGGCGAGAAGCAGACCGCAGCCAGCAAAACCACAGTGACCACCCAAGGCGGACGCCGGCGGCCATGACGTACCATGGCGTTGTGGATGAACAATGCCGGGCGGTTCAATGGGCGGTCAAATTGGAATTTGGATGCGAAATGCTGCCCCCTTGGGCAATGATGAAACTTCCCCCTGCGGGGATGTCCTTTTGCCGGAAATATTCCGGGACGGTTCGGATAGGAGATACTTCAAGGGTACACGAATTTTCGACCCCACAACAGCAGGCGCCACCCTGCCCGCCCATCGGCCACCCGGCGCACCGCTGTAATACATCACCGCGGATCAGTCGATTTCGCCGGAGGTTGGCTCCGGGGTATCGGGAGCTTCCCCACCCTCTGGCTCCGTCTCGGTGGCGCCGGGCGGACGCCTGGGAGCGCGTGGGGCGGCGGGCGCTTGGATGCGCGGAGGCGCGGCGGCCTCGGAAAAGTCCAGCCGGGCCGCCAAGTCCGCGGCCATGATAGTGCGGCTCAGATCGACTTGATTCCATGCCGCACCGTCCAGGCGGCAGTCCACGAACTTCACGCGGTCCAACACCGCTTCAGCCCATAGGGTGTTTGAAACGTCGCAGCCGGAGAACAGCAGATAAGTGAGATGGCTCCCCGCGAAATTGCAGCCTGACAGATTGCAGCCTAGGAAGCGGTGAGGGTGCTGCTGGGACTCGAAGCGCGTGGCGCTGAAGTCCGCGCCGGCGAAATTGCAGTTTTGGTAAGCATGCAGCCCCTTAAACAGCACCCCGGCGAAGGACACTCCGCTCAAATCGGCGTTCTGAAGGATTCCTCCCGCCAACTCCGACAAATCTAGGGAAGGATCCAGGTAGCGCAGGCCGGATTTGGGCAGGTCCGCATTCGCCAGATCCGCCTGATGCAGCCCTGTTGCTGGAGCGGTTTGAGGTGCCGGTGGCGATTGTTCGGGGGCGGACTCCTGCCCGGTCTGTTCGGCTTCTTCCTCCGCATTTGTCAGCATCGAAGCGCCTTGGTCAGCGCTGCTTTCCAGCACGTCCTGCCCGCGCAACGATTCAAGATTTATGAGGTCCCTGGCCACGGCGGTGTGCCGCTCTTCTTCCACCCGGCGATGGACGGCCCAGTAACTGCGCTCCGCGTGCAGTAGTTTCTCCCGATTCTCCGGGCTCAGTTTGCCAGAACCGAATGTCAAGCCGTCATGAAGGTCTTTCCATTTTTTCCAAATGCGTTCTCTCTGCCTAACAATTTCCAAATAGGGCTGTTGCTCGGTAAAGGTCTGCTGTTCGAGCTTGTAAAGCCGGTTTTCCAGCCGGCGCAGTTCCATGTCCAGCGCTTCCCTGTCTTCCTCCCCGGCCCGTTCCATCCGCGAGCGCACCTGCTGCAATACCGCCTGCGCCTCCTGCAATGCCTGGTTTGGAAGCTCCCTGGGCACCGGAAAAGGCGTCATCCCCCTCGGTTTCGCCAAGTACGCCCGGACAAAGAATCCCAGTATCACCAGACCGAAGAGAATGGTTGCGCCCAGGGTGTATCCGGCAATTTCAATTGCGACGTTCATAGAGGATTCGGCTCTGCTCCTTACGGCCCGGGAAGCTCAATGAAAGGGTCTTGAACCCCGGCATTGTATTCCGGTATAGGGGTGGGAGTCCACCGAGGCCGCCCGCCTCCGGCAATGCCATTTTTCCGGATATCCGCTTGAGCGATTCCCTGATACTCGTACACATATCGGACCCACACTTTCACCGCCTGCCCCGCCATCCCCGGCAATGGTTTTCCAAGCGCGGTCTGGGCGCGCTGAACCTGCTTTTGCGCCGCGCGCGCCTGCATCCCCGGGAACGCGCCGTGCGCCTGGTGCGCCAATTGGAGCGGATGGACTGGGATCATCTGGTAATTAGCGGGGATATGACCCAGTTGGCCCTCGAAGAGGAGTTTGAGCTGGCCCGGCGCATGCTGGAACCCCTCCTGGCAAGGGGCAAGGACAGGGTTACCATTCTGCCTGGCAATCACGACCGCTATGTCGCCGAACCCGGAGGGCGGGATATTTTCCGCGCCTATTTCGAGGAGTTTTTCGGAGAGGGGGAAATCGCTACGCGCAAACTTTCGCAAACTTGGCGCTTGGCGGCCTGGGACAGTGCACTGCCCACCCCGCTTTTTCAGGCCACTGGGCGCGTGAGGCGGGAGACGCTGGATGCCACTGAGCGCTGGCTGGGCGGATTGCCGGAAGGCGCCCGGGTGGTGCTGGCCAACCATTATCCCCTGTACTTCCTGCCGCCCCACGGCGGCAGGCGCTCCCACGGGCTGGAAAACCTGGAGGAGGTGCGGCGCTGGCTGACCGGGCGGGGCATCGAGTTGTACCTGCACGGCCATTTGCACGAAAATTGGGTGTTGCGGCTTACCGATGCCGGCCGGCCCCAGATTCACGTCAATTCCGCCTCCTCGACCCGCGTGCCCAGAAAGAGCCACGACTCCGCCTTCCACCGCATCGTGCTATCCGGCGATGCCCCCGAGATTCAGCCTCTGGCCCTGGACTGAGCGCGCGCGCGGGGTTTCTTTCTGGCCGGGCTCTGCTCAAGTTTGTCCAGCCGCTCGCGCAAGGCCTTGTTCTCCTTGGTGACTTCGTCCACGTCGCTGCGCAGGGAATTCAGCTCGGCCGGCTTGTTCGCCTGTTGGCGGAGGGTGATGGCGGTTTCCCTGGCCAGGCGCACGATCCGTCCGTCCGCCTCACTTGCGGCCACCCGCCGCAACAGGGGCAGGGCGTCCAGGTCGCCCAGGTTGCCCACGGCGCGCAGGGATGCCAGCTTGCCCCTAAAGGCTCCAGCGGGATTGTCCCTGTGTTCCGCCACCGGCTGCAGCAAATCCAGCACCTCCTTGCGCAGATGCTGGTGGCGCCTCCCCAGGGCGCCCGCGGCGCGGATGGCGGCGGCGCGGCTCATGGCCGGCGCGCCATAGCGCAGCCCCTCTCCCAGCAGGCCCAGACTTTCCTGGTCGGCCAGCTCGGCCAGGCCGTCGAAGGCCCCGGAGCGAATCACCTCATTGTGCGAGGGCAGCTCCAGAAATGCAGCCAGCAGGGCGCGGGCGTTGGGAGCACGGCAGCGCCCCAGGGCACGGGCCAGTTCGGCCTCCACATAGTAGGAAGGGTCACCCTGTTTGGCCTTGCGCTCCAGGGCGCGAGCCACGGTGGGGTCGTCCTTGAAATGGCCCAGCACGGCCACCACTTCCCTGCGCGCCTTGGGATGCTCCAGTTCCAGGTTGGCCAGCAGTGCGTTGCGGGCGGCCTTTCCTCCGACCCGGCCCAAGGCGCGTGCAATGCGCTGTTGCACCCCCCAAAACGGCTCCCGCTTCAGTTGCGCCACCAGAGCTCGTGTGACCACTAGGGAGGGTTTATCCGCAAGCGTATTCGCGGCCTCTATGCGGGCGATGGGCCGGAGCGCGTGGCGCAACTGGTGCAGCAGCATATCCTGGGGTTTGTCGAATTTGACCCGTTTCACCGGGCACTCGAACTCCGGGTCGAACAGCACCATGGTGGGCTTCTTGTCCAGGGGAAACAAAAAGCGGTCTTCTTCCCGTTCCAGCGTAATGGGAAAGGTCTGCACCCGCTGTCCCATTTGGAAGGATATATGGGAAGGCAGCCGAAAAAAGGGCGCGCTTTTCCCGTCATCCGCTCCGGTTTGCAGGCGCCTGGTCTGCTTGATGGTGACCATGGCGATGCGCTCTGCACTTTGCCAGGTGAACTTGATTTCGAGGGAGGGAAATCCCGCACAGTGAATCCACTGATCGAACCACCAGTCGTAGTTGCGCCCGGCCGCCGCTTCGACGGCGCGGGCCAGGTCCACCGTTTCGGCCAAGCCATACTTGTGATCTTCAAGAAAGTGGTAAATGGCCGCGCGGAACGCCTTGTCGCCCAGCAGGCAGTGCAGATGGCGCAGGCGCACCGCCCCGCCCGGATAAAGATGGGCGTCGAACAGGTCAATGGGTTCCTCGTAGCGGTGGGTTACCAGGGGCCGCCGGTAAATGCCGTCCTCGTGAAAATAGGCCTCCGCGTTGCGCAGCAGTTCGAAATGAAACTCGTCATCCCCCTTTGCCTTCTGCATATACAGCGCTTCCATGTAAGTGGCGAAGGACTCGTGCAGCCAGGCATGGGCCCAGGAGCGCGCTGTCACCATGTTTCCAAACCAGCTGTGAGCCGCCTCGTGGGCCACCAAGTCGTCGGAGGAAAAATCCAGATGGGCGCGGCGATCGTGCAGGGTCAGGTCGGTCTGGGTGGTGACGGTGAAATTCTCCATGCCACCGAACACGAAGTCCGGCACGGCGATCTGGGTGTATTGAGGGTATGGATAAGGGTGGCCGGTGAAATCAGAGAAAAAACGCAGGATTTTCCCAGTGGCCCCAAAGGCGTTGCGGCCCTCCCGCTCACGCCCCGCTTGCACAAACCAGCGCACCTCGACCTTGCCGCTGCGGGACTTATGCCCCGTGAAGCGTCCGGCCACCACGGAAAAGAGATAGGTGGAGTAGGGCAGTTCCATGCTGTAGTGCCACAGGTCTTCGCCTCCGGCCCGGCCGCGCCTGTGAATTTTCAGTTCCCCATTGGAAAGGGCAAAAAATCCCGATGGCACATAGATGAGCGCCTCTGAAGTCTGCTTGAAGTTGGGGGCGTCCAGACAGGGGAAATAGTATTGCGAGTCTTCATCCTGCCCCTGACTCCAGGCGGTGTGGAAGCGCTCTGGATAGGCGTCGTCGGGGGTGGTGAAGTACAGGCCCGCTGCGGGACGGGTGACGCTATGGGCAAATTCCACCTTCAACTCCGTTCCCCGGCGCGCCGCCCGCGGCAGGGCGAGGATGATTTCCGTGCCGGTGTTCTCGAAGCGTGTGGCCTTGCCGCCAACCCGCACCCGGTCCACTTCCAGGGCCACGGCATTGAAGCGCAGTTCGTGCACATCTTCGGCATTTACGATGCAGTGGTGGGTGGTTTTGCCCCACACACGCTCTGCCTGAAAGTCCAGGTGCAGTTCCAGCTTCATGTGCCGAGCCGTTATCACTGCGTCCGGGGCGAACTTGGGAGTGGTGCCGGGTGCGGCGAAGGGTTTGCGAAAGGCCAGTCCACCCCAATGCTGGTACTCCCCTTCGCTCCAGTGGAATTTGCAGGTGCGCAAATTTTGGTTCATAAAATCTCCTTAGCTTTGGCCGCGCGAGCCTGTAGCGGTAAATGCGGTCCACCACGCCGTGCTCGATCACGGGGGACCCGGCCTGGGCTTCCTGGGCCTAGGCCACCCTTACGGCGGAAAAAGGGGCGGGCACCGCCACATGCAACAAAACCGCAAGGGATAACAGGAGAAACCGGGTCCGCCCGTTCATGGCCGGAGGGATCTGCTTCAGGCATGTCCTGCCTGGCATTGCTCGATCAGGGTTTGCAGGTCGGTGCCCGAAAACCAATAATGCTCTGCGCAAAAGTGGCAGTTGATTTCCGCGTGCCCGTCCTTTTCCAGCATGTCCCGCAATTCCTCCGCGTCCAGCATCCGCAGCACGCTCTCCACCTTTTCGCGGGAACAGTGGCAACTGTAGGAAGGGGTGATCTCGTTTAGGATGCTCGGGGTTTCTTTCAGGCCGAGCCGGGCCAGCACTTCTTCGGGCATGCGCGGCGCGGCTTCCAGCCAGTCGCGGAATCCTTGATGTTCCACGATCTCCCGCACGCCATTGAATAACGCGTTGTCGCATCCGGGCAAAGGCTGTAATAAAAGGCCGGTGGCGGAGGACAGGTGGATTGGGTCTTCCGGCCGGATGATCAGCCCCACCGCCAGCGCGGTCTCAATCTGAAAAGACAGAGAGAGAAAATGGGCCAGATCGCGCGTAATATCCTGAAATACCGCCTCGGTGATGCCCATCTGCCCGACCCGGTCGGGAAAGCTGGATACCACGGAGACCTTGCCCGAACCGCCCATCGCTTCATCGAGGGTGGACACCCCGGGCATCAGGCGCAGACGCTGCGTAAACCCCCGTACCTGGGCCTTTTCGTTCATGTCCGCCAGGATTGTGCCTACAGGCCCGGAATAGGCCCAGCGCAATGACAGCCGCTCCTCATCCTTGAGGCCCACGGAAAGCAGGGCCGCGCATGTGAGGGCTTCGCTGAGCAGCCATCCGGCGATCCAGTCGCTCTTCAGCCTGGCAAGGCCTTCGCTGCACAGTTCGCGGGTTTCGCAGACGGCAAAGCGCAGATTGCTGGAGGGAAATGTGCCCCGCAGCAGACGGTCTCTCATGATGCCGCCTCACCGTACAGAGAATCCCAGTCCTGCCCCTTCAGGAATTGCTCGAGTGCTTGGGACAGCTTCCGTGTTTCATTTTCGGTGAGGCCATAGATCATTTTTGTGCGCCGGAATGTCAGATCCTCCAGTCGGAAGGCCAACTCAACCGTAACCATATAGGCCAAATCCGCGAGCGTATACTGAAATCGTTGCAGCAGCATTTCCTGTAACTTCGGCTGGGCGAGAGCCAAATCCACCAATTCCGCCCAGTTGCTTCCATAGCGGCCACGCCAGGCATCCCGCAACTCGGGAGTCAAAAAGGCGGGATTTTTATCCGGAGGAATGTCAACGAGTTCCCTGCCGCCATAGAGAGGCGTGGACGCGGTGAAGCGCGGCGGCGCAGGGCCGGAGGGCGTGACATGGCGCGCCAGCTTATTGATGGCCTGCTCCGCCAGTCTGCGGTAGCTGGTTAATTTTCCTCCGTAGACGTTCATCCAGGCCGTGCCCCCCTGGTCCGGCATCAAATTTATCTCCGCTTCCCGAGACAGCCGGGTCAGCGAGGATTCATGCCCTGCAATCAGAGTGCGGACCCCGCTGTAGACGTACAAGACCTCTCCGCGGGTAAGATTTCGTTCCGGGAAAAACGCGTTGAATTTGTCCAGCAGGTAGCTCACCTCCTCCTCGCTATAGGGCACGCTGGAGAAGTCTTCCCCCTCGAACTTGCTTTCCGTGGTGCCAATCAGGGTGTAGTGCTCTTGCCAGGGCAACACGAAGATCAGCCGCTTGTCCCCGGTCATCAGCGCCAGCCCCTCGGTTATGCCCAGGCTTGGCACAACCAGGTGAATACCCCGGTCGTATACCATCTCCTTGGTGGGGTGTCCCGGAGTGAGCCGCTCGAAAATCGGCGTCCAGGGACCAGTGGCGTTAACCACGGACTTTGCGCTGAAGTTGTAGGGCGCGCCCGTACGGAGGTGGGTGCCTTGCAGCCGGTAGTGTCCGTTTTCCAGGGTAACCCGCTCCACAGGATGGTAATTCAGGACAACCGCGCCCACCTCCTGCGCGGACAGGGCGGTTTCCAGACACAGTCTTGCATCGAACACCTGGGCATCGGGATAGGCGATTGCCGCCAACAAGCCATCCTTCTTCAATCCTGGAATGGCCTGCACTTCCTCGCTGCGCAGGCGGCGTGAGCGCCCAATATTCCGGCCCACGGCGAGCAAATCGTAGATTAATGTGCCCAGCCGTATCATCCAGGGCCGCCGCACGGAGCCTTTGTAAACGGGAATGACGATCTGGAAAGGTTTCACCAGGTGAGGGGCAATTTTGAGCAGCGTCCAGCGTTCGCGCAGGGACTCGTGAACCAGATGAAAATCCCAGGTTTCCAGGTAGCGGATGCCCCCGTGGATCATCTTGGTGGACTGGCTCGACGTGGCCTGGGCAATGTCGTCCTTTTCCAGCAGCAGGGTGCGGAAACCGCGGTAGGCGGCCTCGCGGGCTATGCCCGTGCCGTTTATTCCGCCCCCCACAACCGCAACGTCGAATTCCATCGCTCCGGCACCTTGCTGAGATTTGCCCACGCAATCGCCCGGCTCGCCGCAAATCACAACCGGCCAGGCGCAGGGAGACGGCAACGGGGTGGCGGCAACAGGGCGGCTTGGGCCGCGCTTTGCTGACTGCTTAGCGGGCCGTGGCGGATTCCAGCGCGCGCAGTTCCGGAAACTCGCTCAGATCATAGTTCACGCGCAACAGATGCAGACCGCGGCCGGGTGCCGTGGCATCCGCGTCTTCCCGTTCCCGGCCGGCCAGAATGGCGGGAATGTCTTCCGGCGTGAGTTTGCCCAACCCCACCGCGGTCAGCGTGCCCACAATAATGCGTGCCATGTGCTGCAGGAAGCCGCTGGCCTCAATCTCTATCCGCAGGGTGCTGTCCGGCAGTTCTTCCTCGCTGATCTCCAGGCGTTCGATTTGGCGTATGGGAGAGCGCGCGGCGCATTCCTTGGCCCGGAACGCGGAAAAATCGTGGGTGCCCAGCAACGGTGCCGCGGCCCTGCGCATGGCCTCCACATCCAGCGGCGTGCGAATCCACCAACAGCGTTGCCGTGCGAAAACCGGAGGATAAGGGCGGTTGAATAAGTGATAGCGGTAGGTCTTGCCGATGGCGCTGTGGCGGGCGTGGAAGCTCTCCGCCACGGGAATCATCTCTTGCACGGATATGGCGGGTGCGCCCAGGCCGTTTAGGCTGGCCCGCAGCCTGCTCAGGTCCGTATTTTCCGGCACTCGGAAGTTGGCCACCTGACGCATCGCGTGCACCCCGCTGTCCGTGCGGCCCGATCCGTACACCCTCACGGGAGTGCCCACGACCAGCTCCAGTACTTCCTCCAGCTTGCCTTGCACCGTCGGGCCGTGGGGCTGGATCTGCCAACCCTGAAATTGGCTGCCTTCATAGGCCAACAACATCGCCACGTTGCGCAGGCGCAACGATTGGGCAAGGTGCGCAGTGCGCCGAGGGGCTATCGCGGTGGATTGGTGTTTTCGGGTATTGTGTTCTGTGGTTTGCTTGGAACGCAAGGCGCCTGCCCCTTTCGGCCTGATGGCATTGAGTGCGCGGTGGCGGCGCCTGTGTGAATCGCCCGAATTCGGCCGGAGCCTCCCACGGCCTCAATTCGGAAGGGCCGGAACAAGTCCGGAGCCCGCGTGAGGAGCGGAGATCAGACGGCGTTTTCCACCATTTCTTTTATTTTCTGCGGAGAGTTGCCGACAAACATATCCACCTGTTCTCCATCCTTGAAGAGGATTATGGTGGGAATGCCCCGAATGCCGAATTTGACGGGAATGCCCGGATTGGAGTCAATGTTCACCTTGGCGACAGTCAGCTTGTCCGCATAGGAGTCGGCCAGCTCATCCATGGTGGGGGCCAGCGCCAGGCAAGGCGCACACCACTCCGCCCAAAAATCAACCAGGGTCAATCCTGAGCTGATGCCGTTATCAAAGTCGTCTTCAGACAGATGAATGATCTTATCGCTCGCCATAGTGATCAGCCCCGTGGAATGTATTTATTGGCCTCGCACGCACTTCGATGCGCCAGGCACAGCAGCTTGATTTTGACTCCCATTGCTCGCCGTATTCACGGCACCATCTATCATTATATGCCCTCACATTCAGGCTGACAACCGCCTAAATCCGTAGCTTCCGCTACGAACGGGGTCTGCAGTCCACGCGCTGCGGGTACTCCCCCCGCGAACCAGCCCGGACTGCACCGGCAAGGTGAAAATACAGGGCATGCCCGCGCACCGGGCGGTATGCAGTTGCTTTTTTTCCGGCTAAGCGGGAAATAGATGCTGATTTGTCATGATCACAGCCCTGTGGATTACCCATGCACACGCCCGTTACTATTTACCCGGTTACCGGGTTGCCCGAGGTCAAGCCCGGCGACAACCTGGCCGAACTGCTGCTGCGGGCGCTGCAGGCCCAGGGCTTGCCCCTGGAGGATCAGGACGTGCTCGTGGTTGCCCAGAAGGTCGTCTCCAAGGCGGAGGGAAACCGGGTGCCCCTGGCGGACATCGAGCCCTCACCCCGGGCCAGGGATTGGGCGGAGCGCTGGGAGCGTGACGCCCGCATGGTGGAATTGGTGCTACGGGAAAGCCGCCGCATCGTGCGCATGGAGCGGGGACTGATCATCACGGAGACCCGGCACGGATTTATCTGCGCCAACGCGGGCATTGACCTGTCCAACAGCGGAGAGGACGAGATGGCCGTGCTGCTGCCCGAGGATTCCGACCGTTCCGCCCGCAGGTTGCGGGAGGATATCCGGGAGCGCTGTGGCAGGGACGTGGCCGTGATCGTAGCCGATTCCTTCGGCCGGCCCTGGCGCAGCGGACTGACCCAGGTGGCCTTGGGGTTGGCTGGGCTGGAGCCGCTCGCCGATCTGCGCGGGGAGCCGGACGTGGACGGCCGCCCCCTGCACGTGACCATCATCGCCCTGGCCGACGAGCTGGCCAGCGCCGCGGACCTGGTATGCGGAAAAATCAACCGCGTACCGATGGGCATCGTGCGTGGGTTCACAGGCAAGCGCGGAGAGGGCAGCGGGCAGGACCTGCTGCGAGATGCGGACCAGGACCTGTTCCGGTAGGGGCGCGCAGGTTATCGCATGGCGCCCAAAATGTGATAAGTATGCGAAATAGGTAATCCCCGGCTGGAGCGCTCTCAATTATTCAGGCACCCGCATGGATTTACTGGACAAGGCCCTTGGCCAGCCCCTCTCCCGGGAGGAAGCCTGCCAGCTGATAAATGCCCAGGGCGTGCCCCTGCTGGAGTTGATGCACGCGGCGGCGAGCCTGCGCGAGGCCCACAAGGGGCGTACGGTCACCTACTCGCGCAAGGTGTTCATTCCGCTCACCACCATGTGCCGTGACGATTGCGGCTACTGCACCTTCAAGCACGATCCGGGGCATCCCGGAGCCAGCATGCTTTCCCCGGAGCAGGTGCTGGATATCGCCCGCAGGGGAGAGGCCCAGGGTTGTAAGGAGGCGCTGTTCAGCCTGGGGGATAAGCCGGAGCTGCGCTTTCCCGAGGCTGCCCAGTCCTTGGCCGGATTTGGCTACAAGAGCACCGCCGCCTACCTGGCCGCCATGTGCCGGTTGGTGCTGGAGGAGACGGGGCTGCTGCCCCACGCCAATCCAGGCACTGTAAGCAAGAAGGAAATCGCCGTATTGCGGGACTGCAACGGCAGCATGGGCATCATGCTGGAGAACCTGACGCCGCGCCTGCGCCTGCCCGGCATGGCTCACGAGCACGCCCCGGACAAAGCGCCCAAGGCCCGGCTCTCCGTGCTGCGCCATGCGGGGGAGTTGCGCTTTCCTTTCACCACCGGGTTATTGATCGGCATCGGGGAGACCCCCGTGGAGCGGGTGGACACGCTGTTCGCCATCAAGGAAATGCACGAGGCCTACGGGCACATCCAGGAAGTGATCATCCAGAATTTCCGCGCCAAGCCGGACATCCCCATGGCGGACTGGCCGGACGCGTCCTTTCCCGATTTGCTGCGCACGGTCGCCGTGGCGCGCCTGGTGCTGGGCGGCGGAATGAACGTGCAGGCTCCGCCCAACCTGACGCCCGAAGCCTACGCCATGCTGCTGCTGGCCGGCATCAACGACTGGGGCGGTGTTTCCCCGGTTACTCCGGATCATATCAACCCCGAGGCTCCCTGGCCGGAAATTGAGGTGCTGGCCCGGCGCAGCGCGGAGGTGGGCTACACCCTGCGCGAAAGGCTGACCCTCTATCCGGAATTCATTACCCCCGATTCCGGCTTCGTACCGGACGCCCTGCGCGGCGCCGTGGTGCGCCTGGCCGACGCGGAGGGCTATGCCATCCCCCATGAAAGACAAGCCCGTCACCACTCCTGAACAGTCTCCGCCGGACATTGGTAAATGGATCGGTGCCCTGCCCCGCCCCATCGCCCTGGTGGGTTTTGGGGTGGAGGGCCGGGAAACCCTGCAATTCCTGCTGAACCAGGGGGTGCGGGACATCAAGGTATTCGATCAGGCTCTGGACGGGTCAGCCAGGGCCGGGCTGGCGGAGGAATATCCCGGCGCCGGGTTTGTGGGAGAGAATAATTGGGAAGGTGCTCTGGCCGCATGTGGAACCGTGTTTCGCTCCCCCGGCGTTCGGCCCGATCATCCGGGCCTGCAGGCCGCGCGGGAGGCCGGTGCGGCAATCACTTCCGCCACGGCGCTGTTTCTTTCCTTGTGTCCGGGGCGCGTCGTGGGGGTGACGGGTACCGTGGGCAAGGGCACCACGGCCACTTTGATCGCAGAGGCCCTGCGCGCTTCCGGCATTCCCTGCCGCCTGGCCGGTAACATTGGGCTCAACCCGCTGGCGTTTCTGGGGGAGATGAAGGACCGGGAGGTGGCGGTGCTGGAGTTGTCCAGTTTTCAGTTGATGGATCTCTCCGGCAGGCGTCCGGATGTGGCGGTGGTGCTGCGCACCTCGTCGGAACATTTGGATTGGCATTCGGACGCAGCCGAGTACCGCGGGGCCAAGGGTGGAATTCTCGCGCCGCCGCACCACGCCCAGACCGTAATTTGCTGCGCGGACAGCGAGGGCAGCCTCGAGATCGCCACCTCCCACGGCGGGCAGCCGTTGGAGGTGAGTCTCGCAGGGCCGGTGCGGGAGGGGGTAGGCGTGGCAGGTGGAAATCCAATGCGTTACCGGGGTGGCCGGGGAGAGCCCCTCCCGGAACTGGAACACCTGAGCCTGCCGGGGCGCTTCAACCTGGAAAACGCTGCGGCGGCCTGGCTGGCGGCCGAAGCGCTGGGCGCGCAGCCGGGGCGCGGACGCAAAGCTATCGCGGCTTTCCCCGGGCTTCCGCACCGGCTGGAATTGGTTGGGCGCACGGGCGATGTGGATTTTTATAACGATTCATACGCCACTCGTCCCGAGGCCACCCTGGCAGCGTTGTCTGTGTTCAGCGGCCCGCTGACCGTGATCCTGGGCGGATCGGAAAAACATGCGGATTTTGGTCCGCTCTGCGAGGCTCTATGCCGGCATGGCTCCCTGCGCCGCGTGCTGTTGATCGGGAGCACGGCCCAGCGGCTGGCGGAGGAAATGGACGCCGCGGCGGCGCGGCTAGCAATATCGGGTCCCCCGGTGCTGCGGGCGGATACGCTGGAAGAGGCATTCCGGGAGGGTCTGGGCGCGCTGGCGGGGGGTGGCGTGCTGCTTTTTTCGCCGGGCTGCGCGAGTTTCGATATGTTTCCCAACTATAAAGTGCGGGGCGAGCGCTTTCGGGCGCTGGTCGAGGCAGCGCGCGAGACAGTGTAGGGGGCTCGCGCCTGGCCGCGCGGTTGTCTAATACACGGCGAAATCGCGGACGTTGGTTCCTCCCCTGCCTACTTTGAAGCGCACCATGCGCAGACATCCTGGACAGCGTCCCTCGTAGAACATGCCGTCGCGGTCTCGGTAGATGCGCTGGTAGATCCGGCAGCATTCAAACATGATGCGCAGGTAGGGCCTGCCGGAAAAATTGTTCTCTTCCATCCCATATTCTCCAACATGCCGCATCCGGCCACGCGGGCGGTGCACCGGCCTTGCCAATGCCCGTGCGCGCACCCTATAAAGAATTATTTTTTACTGCGTGGCTTCCCCACCGAAATGCAAAAAGTGTGACCCGGCCGCCCGGGCAGGCGCATTGGGACAGGATGCGGCGGCCTCTAAGCACGAGCAAGGGTTCTCCAATGAAAGATTCGCTAGCGGTTGGAATCAGCAACGAGGTGACCGTCACCACCACGCCCGAGATGGGAGTTGCCCATTTGGGTGAAGGTCCAGGCGTGTTCTCCACTCCGTCCATGATTGGCCTGATGGAAAAAACGGCCCTGGAAAGCCTGCTGCCCCACCTCGATGACAACGAGCAGTCGGTGGGCACCATGGTGCACATATGGCACCGTGCGGCGGTGAATATTGGTGAAGAAGTGCAATGCCGCACGAAGCTGATCGAGCAGGACCGGCGCAGACTGCTCTTCGAAGTGGAGGTCACCTCCGGAGACCTGAAGGTGGGGGACGGAACTCACGAACGCTTCGTGATCGACCTGAACAAATTCAAGAAGGATTGAGCTGCTCCCGCCGTGCGGTGCAATTTGGCCCCTATCCTGCATCTAGGCGTTGCAGAGCAGTTTTCCCAGTGCCGGATGTGACATGGAGTCGCGGACAGGGCTGGACAACCTGACAGGGGAACGGGGTCGACATGATCAAGAATACCGTTGCGAAAGTCGGAAGAAATCTGGAACGGCTGCTGGACAGGCGCATTCCGCTCACGGCATCTTTTTCCATTCTGGAAAAACGGGCCAAGACGATCGAGGAAATCGTCGTGCTGGAGGTGATGCGGGAAGTCTATTGGGAATTCCAGAGCAAGGAAGACAGGCTCGCCTCCTAGGCTGTTTCGAGAATTCGTTCCGCCCTGATGCCTTTGCGGGCATTGAGCCGGGTTATAATTCTCTCCACCTGTTTTGCATTACCCACCATCAACGTTAGCCGTTGTGTGTACACCCCCTGCTTCGCCGTAATGCGTCCGGGAGTGATCGGCGCGATATTCTCCTGTTCCAGCTCATCTATGAGGGAAGTCAAATCACTAATGGACGTGGTGGCATGCACGGCGAGCCGCACCGGGTTCATATCTCCGTTTGTCTCCACCCATTCCGCATCAACCAGCCGTTTCTCCAGATGGACCTGCTCACTGATGTTGTGGCAGTCCGGCCGATGGATTGAGATGCCCCTGCCCCGCGTAATGATGCCTTTCACCGGATCCCCATAGACAGGCGCGCAGCATTTGGCGAAGCGCACCACAAGATTGTCCAGGCCGGAGATGCTCACCAACTGGCCCGGGGAACGCTTGCGCCGCACTTTGCGGGGACGTGGCGCGGGGGCCGCGGGGGGTGTCTCCGGCTCCGGCTCCGGAAAGGTTCTTTCCAGCGCCACCTGAAAATTGACACGGTGCGCGCCCACCGCGGCGTATACTTCCTCCAGGGTATTGAGGCCATGCCGGTGCATCCACTCCCTGAAATTCTCCAGTTTGGGGAGGTCTTCGGGTTTTTTCACGAAACGGCGAGACTCCCGCGCAACCTTGTCCTTGCCCAGCCGGATCGCCTCGATTCTTTCTTCGTTGCGCAGGTGGTTGCGAATGCGGGCCAGGGCCTTGGAACTGACTGCGTGTTTGAGCCAGTCCTTGTTGGGCGTTTGCCGCGATGAAGTGATGATTTTCACCACGCTCCCGTTTTCCAGCGGTGTACGAATGGAAATCATACGGTCGTTCATTTTCGCACCGGAACAGCGATGGCCCACTTCGCTGTGTATGGCATAGGCAAAATCGATCGGTGTGGCGCCCTTGGGCAGCATGATGACCTCGCCCGCGGGAGTGAAAACGAATATCTGGTCCGATTCCAGTTCCTGGGTCAGCAACTCCATGGATTCTTGCGGGTCCTGACCATCTTGCAGGTTCAGCAGCAGCCGCCGGAACCAACTCACGTTGGCCAGTTCCCGCTCGTCGGCCAGTACACCGTCTTTGTAAATGAAGTGGGCCGCGACGCCCATTTCCGCCTGCCGGTTCATGTCCTGGGTGCGAATTTGGATTTCGATGATGTCCCCCGCCGCACCAAACACACAGGTATGAAGGGATTGGTATCCATTGGGCTTGGGCAATGCGATATAGTCCTTGAACTTACCCGGGAGGGGCGTGTAGCCGGCGTGGATCAGTCCCAGCATGCGATAACAGTCCTCCTGTTTTTCCACGATGATGCGCGTGGCCAGCAGATCGTAAATCTGGTCCAGTCCGATCTTGTCCCGCCGCATCTTGTGATGGATGGAGTACAGATTCTTTGTGCGGCCCAGCACCTCGCCCGCCATGCTGTGCACATCCAAGAGGCTGCTCAACTCGCCGTTAATTTGGTCGATCCGGGCAATGCTCTTCGAAACCCGCCTGTCCACCATTTGGCGCAGACCGCCGTAGGCCTTGGGCTCCAGAATCTGGAAAGCCAAGTCTTCCAATTCCGATTTGAAGAAATGCACCCCCAGCCTATGGGCGATGGGGCCATAGATGGCCAGGACTTCCCGCGCGGCGGCCGTGCGATCCTTGGAACTGAGGCTCTTGGCCGTGCGAAGCAGCTGCAAGCGGTCGGCGAGGAGGATCAGGATCACCCGCAGTTCGCGGGTGCTGGCCAGAATCATTTGGCGCATGTGTTCGGCGCGAGTGGCCACCGAGCCCTGGAAAGACGCCTTGCTGATGCTGGAAAGCTCCACCACCAGTCCCGCCACGTCCGAGCCCACCATTTCCTGGATGGACTCGGGATCGGCCAGTTGCTCGGCCAGCACATCGTGCAGCAGCCCGGCGACAATGCAGGGAATGTCCAGGCGAAAGTCCGCCAAAATGGTGCTCACCTCCAGGGCGTGCTGCAACACCAGGTTTCCGCCGGGGGAAAACTTGTCCTTATGCAGGCGCGCCGAGTAGACGTAAGCCTTGCTGATAATGCCAAGGTCGGCATTTTGCGGAGCATAGTCCGCAACTTTGGCGATCAGATCATCAATGCGGATCATTGCAAACCCGTGCAATGTGGCCGGAAGCCTTCCAACGTGGCGTCCGGTGAACGCAATGAGCCGGGATATGGCATGAGGCCATAATACAAGATTGCGGGAGGGAATTCACCTTTGATCTGCCCGGGGGATGGGCGAACGGCCCGGGCCATGGCGATGTTCAGGTATCGTCTTTGGTGCTTTTGCGGAATGTGTCCAGAATGAGGCGGTGCATATCCCGCTGCAGCACGGTACGCACCCGATCGTTGATCAAGGCGATCATTTCATCGCGCAATTTGCCGCTCATCCGCTCCGTGAGTTTTGCCGCCACTTCCTCGCCTGAACTCGCCACAGCCGTGGCGCCCGAGGGAGCATGCGCGAATTTGACTGCGCGCCGTTCTTCTTCCCGTATGATTCTCACGGTTTCCTTGGCCGCCCGGTCCGCATAATCGTTGAGGATCACATAATCGTACTGGCCGGCGAAGCTGATCTCGTGCTCCGCCTTGGCCAGCCGCCGGGCAAGGCTCTCCTCCGTCTCGGACTTGCGGTTGCGGAGGCGGAACTCCAACTCTTCCAGGGAAGGAGGCTTGAGGAATATAAACACCACCCCGGAGCAATTGGCCTTGATGATCATCGCGCCCTGCACATCCACATCGAGCAGCACATGATGGCCTTCGGCAAGCAGCCTTTCCACATGGACTCGCTCCGTGCCGTAATACTCCCCGAAGACTTCGGCCCATTCTAGAAAGTCCCCCGCCTCTATTTTGGCTTTGAATTGCTCCTGATCGGTAAAGTGATAGTCCTTGCCCTCCAGCTCGGACTCCCGTTTGCCGCGGGTGGTGTAGGACACGGAAAGCCGCAGTTCCGGGATACGATTCAGGGCATCCCGGATAATGGTGCTCTTTCCGGACCCGCTGGGACCGGATAGCAACACGACTCTGGGATGATGTTCAGGTTTCATTCGATATTCTGTACCTGCTCCCGCAGTCTCTCCAGGTCGCTCTTGATTTCCACCACCCGCGCGCTCACGGGCACCTCGTTGCTCTTGGCTGCCAGAGTATTGGCCTCCCGATTCACCTCCTGCAGCAGAAACTCGAATTTCCGCCCCACCACTCCCCCTTCACTCAACATCTGCTCCAAATGCCGCAGATGGGTTTCGATGCGGGTCAGTTCTTCCGAAACGTCGCATCGGTCCGCCAGCATTGCAATTTCCTGCAATATCCGATCTTCGCTGGGCAGCGCGGAATCCATCAGCCGTTTCAGATTGCCCCGAAGGCGCTGAGCGTACTGCTCAGGTATATTTTTTATCAATGGAACGATTTCAGCAATGTTGCCACGGATGGCCAGAATGCGCTCTTTCAACTCCGCCTGCAGTGCCGTGCCCTCGCGCTCCCGCATGGCGACCAGTTCCGCGACAGCCGTGCTCAGGCATTGCTCGAGCAGGCTTTGCACTCCTTCGCCATCGCCGTTCCATTGATCCAAGAGGATCAAATCCTTGATGTTGGATAGATTTCCCAGGGTTACCTGAATCGGTATGCCCAGTTCTTCCTGGAAGGCCTCCAGCAACCGCGCATATTGCTGTACCAGGGATTTGTTGAGCGCCAGCGCGCCAAGCTCGCTGTTTTCCGGTGTCAGCGTGACCGTGCAGTCGATTTTGCCGCGCGTGCAGTTTTTCTTGACGATGTTCTTCAAGGGTTCTTCCAGATGCGCCAGCCCACCCGGCAGCTTCATGCGGATTTCCATGAACCGGCTGTTTACCGAGCGCAGTTCCATGCTGCAGCGCAGATTTCCCTCGGTCTGCTGCGCACGTCCGAAGCCCGTCATAGAACGAATCATGCCGCTTAACTTCCTTTCTTACCCAAATCGCGGTTGTACTGCTCCCGTTTTACCGTGTCGCTCAGCACATCATAGGCTTCGCTGAGTTTCTTGCTCATCTTTTCCGCCTCGGCCTTGACCCAGCCAAAATCGGAACCGCTGTGCAGGTCGGGATGGTATTCCTTCAACAGCCTGTGATATGCCGCCTTGATATCCGATGGGCTGGCATCAGGCTTCAGCTTTAATATATCGTAATAGGTGCTGTTCTGCGCAATCTCCGCAGTCTGCCGGGGCTGGCCAAACTCCAGCTTGCGTACCCGTGCGATCATTTCCTCCAGCCGCTGCCGCATGGACTGAAAATCCCCGGTGCGCTCCATCAGGCGGCGGTGAATGGCGCTCAGTTCCGCCTCCAGCTCCAACAGCAATGATCTGTACTGCCGCTTAATATCCGCCTGCCGGGACACTCGGATCATTTCTTCCATTTTCTCATAAAGTTCGGTAACCGTGCGGTGCAATTCCTGCTGGAAGGCCTGTGGTCTGGGCGGCGCGTCACGGCGAGGCGCTCTGGCGTGGGGTGGCGGCTCCCTGGCGCGCTCTGCCCCGGGCGGCTCCCGCACCGGGCTTGGCTGTTCCCCTCTGCGAGAGCCCCAGCCGGCCTGACCTTCGGATAGGGAAAAGCCCTTGAATAAGGGCGCCAGCCAACGGCGCAGCCTGAACACAACCCCCGCCACCATGGTGACCGCCAGCAGCGCCACCAGCAGGAAGGTCAAGGGCTCGAAGTTGAATCCGCCTTGGCGCCCAGCAATCTCCTCTTCCAGTTCCAGCGCGGCTTCATGATCCTCCGCCTTGCGCAACACCTGATTTACCAGGGCTTGGGCCGCCGGGTAGTTTCCTAGATTCATTTTATCCCGCGCCTGTTCCAGGGCCGTTTCGATGGACCGCGCCTGCTCGGCCAGGCGGATAATTTCCAGAGCCTTCCCATAATGAGGGCTGTCCGCCGAGATTTTCGAGGACAGCAGCGCAATTACCTGCCGATGCTCGCCCAATTCCATGGCCTTGCCTGCCTGGGAAATAACCCGGGCATCGCGGATGTCCCGTACCCGGTTCAGGGCGGCGACGGCTGCGGGGTGATTCTGTTCGACGGCTAGCACCTTTTCCGCCCAATAGGCCATCTCGTCCAGATTCCCTTCCTGTTCCGCCAAGGCCAGGGAATTGAGAAAATCCTGCAAGCCCAGCTTGCCGGGGGAGCGCTCCATTTCTGCGAGCAAATTCGCCTTGAAATTCTTGGGCAGGCCCCGCTCGTCCAGATGAGCCGCGTAATTTCTGGCGGTCTTGTGGGCATTCAGGGCCTTGAGGCCGTTCACATAGCTGCGGGGCGACAGCGGCCGTGCGAATCCGAACAGGCGCACTTGTTCTCCCTTGCCGGTGGCGATATAGCGCCCCGTGGGGCTTACGGCGATGGCTCCGGGGAGCACCCCTTTCAGCACGCCATGTATTTTCCTGTCCGTGCTGTTGTAGATGAGTGCGGTTGCCTTGTCCTGGGACCCGGCCACGATCAAATAGTGAGGCTTGGCAATGGCCAGCACTTGACGCGGAACAAGGGAGCTGTCCGGCGGATCGAGATAGTTTATGAACACCGGCTGCCCGTTGGCCTTCCAGCGGGCGAGGTTATAGCCGCTGTCCAGGGAAATCAGGGCCTTGCCATGGGAGTAGTGGGCCGACACCACCGGAAAGCGGTGCCCGCTCAGGGCGCCCCGATCCTTGAGCGACCGGGGATCCAGCAGGGTCAGGGATTTCGCGCCTGCCTGGCGCACGGCGATCCCGTTGGCGCCCGCCCGTGCCGCGACCGCCAGGGGGCCTTGCCGCGAGGCGGGAAAGCTGCGCGCCGGCTCACCGCTGTAGGCACTGCCCGCGCTCGTGGCACGGCGGTAGATCGCATTGCCCGCCGTCCATACGACCATCCCCGGCGAGCTGCCGAAGCCCGCGCTGCCCAGGGGAATATCCGAATCCACGGGAACCCGCCAGCGCAGATGATTTTGCGGCAGGGCCTGACCGGCCTTGAGTGGCTCGATGGGCACTTCCCACAGTTCGAGCGCCTGTGTTCCCGCGACAAGCAGAAGATCGCTCACCGGAGAGAAAGCCAGCCGGGGTGCCGCGCCTGCTTCGCTGGCGATTTTTCCCAGCTCGGTCGCGCTGCGGCGGTCGCTGATTACGACCAATGCACCACTGGTCCCGGTGGCCGTGGCGATAAGGGATTCATCGGCGCTGATGGCCACCGCCCCTACAGGTGCGCCAAAGTCCAGGGTGACCTCCAGCTTAAACAGGGGCGCACGCGGCTGGGCGGATGCAGGGCAGGCAAACGCGGCAAGAATCAGCAGCAATACCGGCGGCCCCAAAAGGCAGTCCCGCCAGCTCGCCGGCGCTTTAATCCTCCGGACAGGCCCTCTTCCCAGACCAATCCACCCGCCCCGTTCCACCATAGCTTGCTTCCTTTGCCAGGCTGCAGTCATGGGCGTTCATTTGCCAGGGGAGTGGGTGTGAGGCGGCCGGCAGCGCCGTCAACCGGCGTGCTCCACCGTAAGAAAATAAACCGCCTTTTGCTTTGCCGCGAAGAGCTGTTCGAATTCCGTGCGCACATTTGGCAGCGGAGGTCCGTAGCGGTGCAAGTCATTGGAAAAATGCATGATCGACCAATGCGGCATGTCCCGCAACAGGGACAGGACATGCAAAAAATAACCCGAATGATCGGTTTTCAGGTGGAGCCGCCCGCCCGGTCTTAGGGCGGTTTCCAGGCGTAAGAGCAGCTCCGGATTGATGAGCCTCTTCTTCCACTGCCCGGCCTTGGGCCAGGGGTCGGGAAAATTTACGAACACGTCGTCAATGCCGCCCGCGGGGAAATAGCGGTAAAACTGCTCCGCCTCTTCGCGAAGCAGCCACACGTTGCGCAATCCCTCCTTTTCCAGCTTCCGTGCCGCCTTGACCAGCCGTTTGTAGCGCAGCTCAAATCCCACCAAGTGACAGCCGGGCCAGTGCTGACCGAGCTGCAAAAGAAAATTTCCCGAACCGGAGCCCAGTTCCACCAGCACCCGCTGTGAACAAACCGGCCCCGCTGTTCGTTTTT
>JAPUIH010000122.1 GCA_027297205.1 SAR324 cluster bacterium
TTATTCTTATCAATGGCGTCATCTCCGTGCTGGAGACCGTGCCCGGGCTGCAAGACCTCCACGGCACCTTTTTTTGGGTGGTTGAGGTGGCCTCGGTAATTATCTTTACGGTGGAGTACATGCTGCGCCTTTGGAGCTGCACCGCCGCGGGCCACAGCTCGCTGTGGGGACGCTTGCGTTACGCCCTCACGCCCATGCTGCTCGTGGACCTGGCAGCGATCCTCCCCTTTTTTCTCTATTTTCTGGGGCTGGACCTGCGCATGGTACGAATGCTGCGGCTTACCCGCTTGTTCCGTATCGCCAAGCTAGCCCGCTATAGCTCCGGCATGCGCATGCTGGCCGCGGCTGTAGCGTCGCGCAAGGAAGAACTGTTACTCACTTTAATGATGGGTTTCTTCGCCTTGGTTTTTTCGGCGACCTTGATTTATTACGCGGAGTCCGAGAGACAGCCGGAACTTTTCTCCTCAATCCCCGCCAGCTTCTGGTGGGCGGTGACAACGCTCACTACGGTGGGATACGGCGACGCTTACCCGCTAACCTCGGTTGGAAAATTCGTCGGCGGCTTAGTCCAGGTAGTGGGCATCTCTCTTTTCGCGCTTCCAACCGGCCTGCTCACCTCTGCCTTTATGGAGCAGATCGCGGCCCGTAAGGAAAGTCGCCAGAGCGATGTCGACGCACAGATTGTGCCCACAGTGTGTCCGTATTGCAGCAGGGAAATTGGTTCGTAACTGATCGTGGTTGAGTGGATTATGATAGTTTTCCCAATACGGCTTGTCGTACGTTAACCTTCGCTTGTATAGTTTCTTGCATGCGCCAACCCGTGAAGGAATCGAACCTCCACCAGGGCGCTAGAGGAATCAACAAGGGGTACGCAAACGGCACGGCCGCAAATACGGCCAATCGAAAAAACACCGTTCGAATTCTGCCGATCCCGTCCGAATCAACACCAGCGGGCATCTTGAAAAAGATTCCGCTGGCGGAGGATCAGAATTGACCGGCGCCCCGGTCAGGATTCGGCTTGCTCCTTCTGAAATTCAATCCTGGTAATTCAAACTACACGCTTGGAAAGGACGGACAAAAGCAATGGCAGCAGACGGCAGCAAAACGGGTTATTCCGGCGAGGAGGATTATTTTTACCGCCGCAATAGGGATCTGCTGGAAAAACGGCGCAAGGAACTGGACGCCAAGCGCGGCGATGAGGAAAAGAACGAGCGGCGCTCGGCCCACTGGATGAAATGTCCGAAATGCGGCGCCGACATGGAGGAAATCAGCCTCTCCAATATCCTGGTGGACAAGTGCACGGAATGCGAGGGCATCTTCTTCGACCACGGGGAGTTGGAAACCCTGCTGGAAAGCCAGGAGCAAGGGGGCTTCCTGTCCGGCATGCGGGGCATTTTCAAGAAGAGTTGAGCGGGCTCCCCGCCGCAACGAGCTTTCCTATTGGGCAGGCGGAGACGCCTGCCCCACTGTGAAAAATAGCATCGGGTGCCACGGCCTCCCCACCCGTGGGTGGGGAGTTTGTCCGTGCGCCAGGGCGTGTTGCGGCCTTCACACCACCCCTTCCTTTTTCAACTCGGCGAGCTCGGCCTCCCCGATATCCAGCAGTTCGGCGAGCACCTGCGCATTGTCCGCTCCCAGGGCCCGCCCCAAATGCCGTACCTGGCCCGGCGTGGCGGAAAGGCGCGGCACCACGTTGGCCACCGTGAGCGGCCCCACCCGCTCATCCTCCACGGTGAGCAGATTCTCCCGCGCGGCGAACTGGGGATCGGCGAAGATATCCGCGATGCTGTTGATGGGGCCGCTGGGCACCGCGCCGGCGGTGCATTTTTCCAGCAATTCGGCCTGGGTCTGGCTCTTCGTCCATTCGTTGACCAGGACCTCCACCTCCTGCTGGGCCGCCCGGCGCTTGTCCTGCAGGCCGTACATGTCCTCCCCCGCCAGTTCCGGCCGCCCCATCACCTGCGCGAATCGGGCGAACATCTTGTCGTTGGTGCAGGCGATGGCCACCCACTTGCCGTCGCCGGTGGGGTAGTGGTTATGCGGTACTGCGTGCCCCCCGCCGGTGCCCACGCGCTCCTTCACGTAGCCCGTCTTCTGGTACACCGGCGCCATCTCGTCCAGATAGCGGAACATGGGCTCGTAGAGGCCAATGTCCACAACCTGCCCTTTGCCACTCTTGTCCCTGGCCCGCAAGGCCAGCAGGATGCCGTAGGCCCCATAGGTGCCGCTGAGAAAATCCGCCAGGGTATTGGAGCCCGGCGCCAGGGGCGGCGTGTCCGGCGTGCCCACCAGGTAGGTCAGGCCGGAAAAGGCGTGGGCCACCCGCGCGAAGCCCGGCTCGTGTTTCTTGGGGCCGGTCTGGCCGTAGCCCGAGACGCGCAGCATGATCAGGCCCTCGTTGACCGCCTTCAGGTCTTCATAACCGATGCCCCATTTTTCCAGGGTGCCCGGCCTGAAATTTTCGACCACCACGTCGGACTGCGCCACCAGCCGCTTGAACAAATCCACGCCGGCCGGCTTGTGAAAATCCAGGGTGATGCATTTCTTGTTGCGCGCATCGCTGAGCCACCAGTAGGTGTCCCCGGCGTCGCTGTAGGTGCCCAGCCGGCGCAGGGAATCCCCCACGCCCGGCTGTTCGATCTTGATTACTTCCGCGCCGAATTCGCCCAGGGCCGCGGCGGCGAAGGGCGCCGCCACGAAGGTGGCGATATCCAGCACCCGGATTCCCGCGAGCGGGGCTTCGCACTTCTGCATGCTGCTCCTTGGTTTAAGCGCCGGCCTGAGAGGAGGGCTGGCCGGCTTCCATCCTCCCGGCCTTCGCCAGAATGTTCCGGGCCAGCTTGATGTGGGCCAGGTCGATCATTTCTCCGTCAATGGCCAGAGCGCCATGCCCCTGGCGCTGAAGTTCTTCCATGGTTTTCAGAATACCGCCGGCCCACGCGATCTGTTCCAGCGAGGGCGAGAACACCTCATTGGCGATGGGTACCTGGGAAGGGTGGATGGCGCTCTTGCCCTCGAAACCCAGGGCCGCCGCGCGCAGGGCCGCGGCGCGGTAGCCCTCCAGGTCCTTGAAGTCCGCATAGGCGCTGTCTTTGGGCCTGAGGCCATAGGCCCGGCAGGCGTTGGCCAGGCGCGCCATTGCATAATGCCACTGGTCCCCCAGGTGCCGCTCCCGCACGCCGGCACCGTCCGGCGCGGCGAGCACGGCATAGTTGGGATCGGCGGCGCCCACCACGCGGTTGGGCATGTCCATGTTGGCCGCATAGTCTCCCGCGCCGAAGCCCAGCCCTTCCAGGCGGGGGCTGCTGGCGGCGATGGCCTCCACGTTGGCCAGCCCCAGGGCGGTTTCGATGCTGCCCTCGATGCCCACGGGACTTTCGCACCCCGTGCCGGCCTCGATCTGGCCGAGCAGGGTGTCCAGAAAGCGCACATCCTGCGGGGCATTCACCATGGGCAATACGATCAGGTCCAGGCGCGGGCAGTTTTCCGCCAGGGCCACCACGTCCTTGTAGGTCCAGGGAGAATCCAGTCCGTTGATGCGCACGGCGACGGTCTTGCTGCCCCAATCGACAGTATTGATCGCCTCCACGGCGGCGGCGCGGGCGGACTGCTTCTTGTCCAGCGCCACCGAATCCTCCAGATCCAGGATGATGCAGTCCGCTTCCCCGGCGGCGGCCTTGGCGAAAAATTTCTCGCTGGTGCAGGGCACGAACAGGCTGGAACGGTGAAAGCGGAAGGGCCGTTGGCCCGTATCGGAATCCGGCATGGCGGCACTCCTCATCCTCAATATGCCTTAAGGGGCGGGCGAAACCAAGGGCCACCGGCAAGCATGCGCCCACCGCGTGCCCCGGCTTACTTCGCCGAACGGAAAGTACGATAGACGAAATTCAGCTTGGCGGCCAGCCGCCTGCGTTCCAGCCGCCGCGCGGCGCTGTCGGGAGGCAGGCGCCACTCGGCCGTTTCCCGCGCCAGCGCTTCGGCAAGCATCCAGCGATGGGGAAATGTACGGCCGGCCAGAGCGGTCACCGCCAGTTGCTGCGCGGGACTAAGCGTGCCCAGCTCCATCCGTTCGAAGTGGGCTACGTCCATGCGCATTTCATCCATCTCCGCGAACTTGAACAGCGCGGCTTCCCGCCCCGAGTCGAGCCGTACCTCTTCCTGGGCAAGCGCCTTGCGGAACTGCGCGGCGGAAGTGAACCTGCGGCCCCTCAATTCCCGGAGCGGCTCACTGGAAATTCCCTCGCTCCCCAGTCTCTGCAGCACTTGCGCGGATAAGACAT
>JAPUIH010000123.1 GCA_027297205.1 SAR324 cluster bacterium
GCCGCGGGCGGATCGTTTTCAAGGGAACCGAAATCACCAATACCTCGTCTTTCGCCACGGTCCGGTTGGGCATGGGCCTCGTACCCCAGGGACGGCGGGTTTTTCGTTCCCTTTCCGTGGAAGAAAACCTCAACGTCGCCAGCGGCGGTGGAGGGCGAAAAAACTGGAATCTGGGCAGAATTTACGAGTTGTTTCCCAGGCTACAGGAGCGGCGCCGGCAGCGCGCGAATACGCTTTCCGGTGGAGAACAGCAAATGCTGGCCATCGGACGGGGTCTAATGACGAATCCGGATTGCCTGCTTATGGATGAGCCAACGGAAGGCCTGGCACCCATCATCATTCAGGAAGTCTGGCATATTATCTCCCGCCTGAAAGAGGAGGGGCTTTCCATTCTGCTGGTGGAGCAGAACATGGCATTGGCGCTGAAGCTGGTGGATTATGTCCACATCATTAGCAAAGGAACAGTGGTACATTCCTGCGAACCGGCGGCGCTGGAGGCCAACGAGGAGGTCAAGTCCCGCTACCTGGGACTTTGAGCGCCGGTCCGAGCCCTTCATTTTCTGCTCCCGCCATCGCGGAGCCGCAGTCTCTGGGCCGGTTTCTTTGGGGCATCATCGCGGAGTCGCTGCTGCGGCACTCTGACCCTCGACCGATGCCAATTCTCGCAGGGCATCACGCGCCGTCATGACATCGCCCAAGCAGAGCCGCACCATGTTCAGCGCCTGTCCATGGGCCTCCTCGCCGTCCATGCTGTCCACGCAATCCTCCAATACCACCGTGGCGAAATCCCGATTCACCGCCTCGAACGCCGTGGCCAGAATGCAGCTGTTGGTGTTCACTCCCGCCAGAAGCACCGTGCGGATTTTCAGGCTGCGCAGCAGCAATTCCAGGTCCGTGTGCAGAAATGCACTGTATCGTTTCTTGTGGGTCACCACATGATCACCTTCCGCGTGTACACCCGGCATAATTTCCAGTCCGGGCGAGCCGGACAGGTTATGCTCCATCGCTTTGGAACGAGTGGGGGACTGGCGGGACATCCAAAACGGATTTGACCGTATTTCGGCGGCCGTACGATACTCGGTCACCACGTGAATGATGGGGACGCCGGCTTCCCGGAACGCCTGAAAGGCGGGTACGATGCGCGTCAGCAAGGCCGCGGCCAGTTCCGCGGGCACCGGCATGGTTGCCACGGCCGGGTCGAGGTGGCCGCGATGTATGTCAACGCCCACCAAGGCGGCGTGTGGATCAATCATAGCGTGGATTCTCCAGTGAATCGAGATAGCAAGGCAAAGTGGTTTGTCCAATGGTTACATCATTTTGGTGTCGTTTGACCAATCGCGATGCCTGAGCCCCGGCGCGGGAATTGCGGTTTTCTTTCGCGGGTCTTTTGGGGTAAAGGATGAACGGTCGCATTATGAAATCAATGGAAAATACTTGGCCCTGCCCCCAGGGCCGCGCGGGCGGGTGATTGTATCCGGTCGGGCTGGGATTCCCTATTGCGGGCCTCTCGCGTCGGCACTTGATTACGCAATTCACAATGAGGTAGGGCCCAGTGAAAACTCCCCGCGTCAAATACGAACCCAGTTGGGACCGCAAAAAGCTCAAACCCCCACCGGGCGGATCGTTGATCGTACACCCCATCGTCAACGTGGAACACTGGGTCTACAGCGAGCGCATGCCGCGGGTGGTGTTGCCTCCTCCCCAGGGAATCGAGGGTGTGCCGGACGTGCCCAATTGGAGTTGGAAGGAATACGGCTGGCGCTGCGGACTTCCGCGGATAATGGGCGTTCTGGCTGGTTTCGGGGTGCGGGCCACGGCATCTATCAACGGAGACGTATGCAACCAGTATCCTCGCATGGCCCAGGCCATGAACGAGGCCGGCTGGGACTTCATGGGCCATGGGTTCGTGCAGCGCCCGATGGCTGCCGTGGAGGACGAGCGGCAGGTGATCGCGGAAACCAAGGCTGCGCTGGAGAGCTTCTCCGGGCGCAAAATGCGCGGCTGGATGGGGCCTGGTCTAAGCGAGACTTTCGAGACTGCGGACCTGCTGAAGGAGCAGGGGGTGGAATGGACCTGCGACTGGACGGTGGACGATCTGCCGGTGGAAGTCCAGACAGCCCACGGGCCTCTTGTAGGGGTGCCCTATACCCTGGAACTGAACGACATCGTGGTTTTCGCCATTGAGCACCACAGTTCTCACGAAATGTACCGGCGCTTGTTAAGGTCCCTGCCGACCTACCTGGAGGAGATCAAGGAAAATCCCCGCGTGCTTGCGATCTCGGTTCACCCGTATATATCGGGGGTCCCACACCGAATCGGTTATTATCGCCGGATGTTCGAGAAACTGGCCCGCGTTCCCGAGGTGGTGTTCATGACCGGCAGCGAAATTACGGACTGGTACCTGGCTCAGAATTGAAAACATTGGCGCAAAGGGTGGCCCGATTCCAGGGTTTGCCGTTTGCACATCCAGACGAACTTTTCCCACTAATTTTAGGACCAGCGAGGAAACCACTGCTCAAGGCATCATGAATTCGAAATTTTCTGAATTGATCCGGAAGCAGCTGTTCATTGACGGACAGTTTTGCAGCGCGGTTTCCGGTGAAACCCTCGATCTGATCAATCCATCCACCGGGGAAACAATAACCCGCGTTGACTCAGGAAACCGGGAAGATATCGATCGCGCCGTGGACGTGGCGCACAGGGTTTTTCAGGAGGGGCCATGGGCCGACCTGAATCAACGAGAGAGGGCCAAGCTGCTGTTCCGCATCGCGGATGCCATGGAGGCGCGTCTTACCGAATTGTTCACCTTGGAAACCCTTTGCAACGGCCGTCCCGTTAATGAAACACGGACGCAATTGGCCCGTGTCCCCGATTATTTTCGCTATTTTGCCGGGTTGGCGTTTGCCCAACGCAGCGATGTCGTGCCCGTGGAAGGGCCCTACCTCAATTACATCAACAAGGTGCCCATTGGGGTCGTGGGGAATTCCAGTCCGTTCAACCATCCAATCATGATCATGTGCAAAAGCCTGGCGGCGTGTCTCGCCGCCGGTTGCACCACAGTGGTCAAACCCTCCGAATTGACCCCGCTTAGTACGCTTTTCCTGGCAGAATTGTTCTGTGAAGCGGGGTTGCCGCCGGGGGTATTCAACGTGGTGCCAGGAACCGGACCGGTTGCCGGGCGCGCGCTGGCGGAGAATCCCAAGTTGGGTAAATTCGTGCTCACAGGAAGCGCCGAGGCGGGCCGCGATGCCGCCGCTTTGGCGTCGCGAAACTTCACGTCGCTTACCCTGGAACTTGGGGGCAACTCCCCCGTGCTGATTTTCGAGGACGTGGAGCTTGAGCGGGTGGTGAATTTTGCGACGTTCGGTCAGTTTATCGGCGCGGGCCAGACCTGCATTGCCGCAAACCGCTTCATCGTGCAACGCCCCCTTTACGAACCCTTCTGCGCCGCGCTGAAGGCGAAAACAGAACAAATCCGCGTCGGCGATCCTTTTGACGAATCCACTCAAAGGGGTCCGGTGATCAGCGAAAAGGCCATGAATCGGGTGTTGGAATACGTAATGGTGGGCAAGGACGAAGGGGCGACCCTGCTCACGGGCGGCGGGCGTGCCACCGTGCCCGGCCTGGAGGGCGGGTTCTTTTTGCAGCCCACGGTGTTCAAAGACGTAACCCCGGACATGCGCATCGGTCAGGCAGAAGTTTTCGGTCCCTTTGCGGTGGTCACTCCGTTTGACGACGAGGAGGAGGCGGTGCGCATCGCCAACAATTCCCCCTATGCCTTAGGTGCCGGGCTGCACACCAACGACCTCACTCGAGCTCACAATCTGGCGCGCCGCCTGCGCGCAGGCCTGGTGTGGATCAATGATCATCACCGCAACGATCCGGCTTCGCCCTGGGGCGGATTTGGTAACAGTGGAATGGGCCGGGAATATGGAAGCGAATCCTTCGAGTCGTATTTTCTGCCGCAAAGCGTCTGGGTGCGGATCGACAAGGCCCCATTCGACTGGTATCGCGATACCCACAAACAAAAACGGCTCAACTGATTGCCAACCAAAGTTCCACTCCAGATATTTCGGACAAGGGGGCCGCCCCGCCTCCAAATAGGGGACCTGGGGGCCAAGCGGTAGATTCACAGATCGGTTAGGAGAAAACATGGAGAAGAAACTGATAGACGAGATAAGCGGCGACAGCCAGGCTCATTTCGAGCCTTTTGGCTGGCACCATTGGCCGGACCACCCTTGGATGGCCTACCAGTTCCGCCGCCAGTTGGGCGAAACCCAGGAGGGCGGAGGTGCCGTGAGCGAGTGCTTTCGCGCCGCCTCGCGCATGATTCCTGGCGACGAGGAAAGCTGGCATACCGAATGGCTCGCGGTCGCCGACCGGAACCACGCCCGCGGCGACGCCGCCGAAAAGGCAGGCCATATTCAGACCGCCATGAACTGCTGGCTGCGCGCGGTGGACTACTACCGTTCCGCGGAGTTTTGGCTGGCCGGTGACGACCCGCGCCGGCTCGCCACTTTCGACAAGTTGGAGGCCTGCTCCCACAAATGGGGCCGCTACCTCACACCTCCCATGGAAATAGTGAATATCCCCTACGAAAACGGCGCCCACCTTCACGCGTACTTTATCCGCGCCCCGTTTCATGTGGAAAAACAGCCGGTGCTAATCAGCTTCGGAGGACTGGATTCCTTCAAGGACGAGATGTATTTCATGACCGGGCGGGCCGCCCTGCAACGTGGAATTTCCCTGTTGCTGGTGGACGGTCCGGGACAGGGCGCCACCCTGCGCCGAGACAATATAACCACCCGTCACGATTATGAGGTACCGGTGGGCCGCTGCATTGATTATCTGGAAACCCGGAGCGATGTGGATATCTCGCGCATCGCCGCGAGCGGCTCCAGCCTTGGCGGGTACTACATGGCCCGCGCGGGTTGCTACGAGCACCGGCTGGCCGCGGTCATTTCGCACGGCGCCATCTGGGCGGTCAACGAGTTGTTCGAGGGCGCTGGAGAAGATCATGGTTTGGCCAGGCACATCAAGTGGGGGTTTGGGTGCGCCAGCATGCCGGAGGCGATGGAAAAGGCACGGGATTTTACCCTGGAGGGTCACCTAGGCAACATGCGCTGCCCCTATCTGATCGTCCACGGTGGGTACGACGTGCTGGGTGTGCAGGCAGCCAACAAGGTTTTCGAAAATGCGAAGGCCGCCGGGGTGGATGTGACCATCGAATTCATCAGTGAAGAAGCAACCGGCGCCGACCACTGCCAGCACGACAATCCCACCATCGGCCAGGAATACATGGCGGACTGGCTGGTGGACCGGTTCGGCATCGACGAGCGGGTCCAACTGGGCCAAATCATGCGTCCGATCCTGTAGCCGCCCGCGCGGTCATGGCAGCCCGCGTGGAGCCGGCCCTCTCGCGCGCCTGCAGAAAAATTCGGGGCCCATCGCCATCGTTGCGACCGCCCGGTTTTGCATGGGGCGGGGCAGGCCCGGCTCCGCCAAACCCTCATCCAACCTTTATTCATGGCTGCCCCAAAAACCTTTGTCCTCGTTCATGGTTCCTGGCATGGCAGTTGGTGCTGGGACAAGGTCGTCCCTCTGCTGCGCCAAGGGGGGCACGGCGTGGTGGCGGTGGACCTCCCTGGCCGCGCGGGAGACCCTACTCCGGCAAGGGAGATCACGCTCGATTCACTGGCTGAAAAAATATGCCATGTTATTGCCCGCCAATCGCGGCCCGTGGTTCTTGTGGGCCACAGCATGGGTGGGATTGCGGTTACCCAAGCGGCCGAAATGTGCGCGGAGAAGATAGAGACCCTCGTTTATGTTTGCGGCTTTTTGCTGCAAAACGGTCACACCCTCGCGGAGGTCTATCACGCGGCGGGCCAAGGATTGACCCAGACCAACCTGATTGCCGATGAAGGCCAGGGAACAGTTTTCTTCACCAACGATGCTCCCTTGCGCGAGATTTTCTATCACGATTGCAGCGATGAGGATTTTAAGCGCGCAAAGGCCCTGCTGGTGCCCGAGCCGGCGGCGCCCCGGCGGACGCCGGGTCAAACAAGCGATGGCCGTTTCGGCCGCATCCCAAGGGTGTATGTGGAAACGTTGCAGGACAAATCCATTCCCCCTTCCCTACAGAAAAGGATGTACAGCGACTTGCCCTGCCGCAAGGTGTTCTCCATGACCACCGGACATTCCCCGTTTTTTGCCGCGCCGCGGGAACTGGCGGACTATCTGATCGCAGCTTCGCTTCCATAAAATCGAGCATATATCCGCGCCTGCCTCCTAAAATCGACCCCGCGGCGGCAGGCCCCAGGGTGTTACGGCAAGCCCGTATCCGTTGGTGCAAGAATTATATTCCCAACAAGCGCCGGGCGTTTCCCTGGAGAATGCCGGCTTGCTCTTCCTCACTGAGGCTTTCCAGGCCGGTCACCACTTCGACCGGGCGTTCGCACCCCATGTCGAAGCAGTAGTCGCTGCCCACCATTACCCGATCAGCGCCCACCAGCCCGATCAGGTATGAGAGGGCCTCCGCGGAGTGGGAGAGGGTATCGTAGTAAAATCGCCGCAGATACTGGATGGGCCCCTGTTCAAGGTGCTGGCATTCCGGCCGAACACGCCACCCGTGTTCCAGGCGGCCCACCAGGTACGGCAAAGCCCCGCCAGCATGAGGGAGGCAAACCGTAAGCGAGGGGAAGCGGTCCAGAACCCCACCAAAAATCAAGTGGGCGGCGGCCACCGCGGTATCGAACGGGTTGCCCAGCAGGTTGTTCAGATAAAACTGCTTGCGCAGCCGCTCCATTCCGACAACGTTGACGGGGTGGAGGAACACAGGCAGTCCCAGCGCCTCGATGCGTTCAAAGATTGGAAAAAAATCCGGGTGCGAAAGTTCACGTTCGAGAATGCGGGTGGCCATGTAAACCCCTCGCACACCAGGTAACTTCGCCGCCCGCTCCACCTCGGCGATCGCCAGGGCCGGCGCTTGCATTGGCAACGTGGCTAGCCCCACAAACCGCTCCGGATGGGCCTCATGGGCGCGAGCCGTCGCATCGTTGAATTCCGCAGACAAGCGCCGCGAGAGTGTCTCGCCCGCCCAGTACACCATGGGCTGGGTGAGGGAAAGCGCCTGGGTTCGCACCCCCTGGGCATCCATTTCCTCAAGGCGAGGCTCAAGCTCGGTGAATTTCACGGCAAGGGGTCCTGCGCGCTGGGAATCCACCGTAACCACAGGACCTGCCGGATTGGAAATGTCACAGCGCGCACCAAACGGGAGGCCCTCGGCGCCGACTAGTTTCAAGTAGGCCGCCGGAAAGTAATGGGAGTGAATATCTATGGGTTGTATTTCATTCATTCGTTTTCGCCTTTTGTTGCAATGTCCTGAAGGTGAGCCACGGCCCTGCCTGGGTACCGTCAAGTTAGCAGAACGCAGGTGCAGCCGCAGGCTACAGGATGGCAATTTTCAGGAATGGAACCAATATAGTCGA
>JAPUIH010000124.1 GCA_027297205.1 SAR324 cluster bacterium
ACTAAGATTGTCCAGTATTTTCGGCTCCGAATCGTATAACAACTCCGCGACAAGCCCCGGACCATCCCCGACTTCCAGTATCTTCGCATTTTTTTTGATGGCTGGCTTAAAGACCCGGCCCAGCGCAAAATCCAGGTCCTGTGAGAAAGCCCTATTGACGGCAAAGCGGTCTTTGCGCCAACCGATCATTTCCATGAATTTCCGGTAGGAAATAAAACCATGGAAATGCTTAAGCACCCGCATGTCCCCAATTCTGGACAGGGTGGCCCGCACATCGGGAAACCTCTCCAGAACCATGGTGAAACTGCTGTAACTGATCCGAAATACGACGGCGGGAGTCTTGCCCTCGACCTTCACCGTCGCAGAGGCGGGGGTGCTGTTGAAATAGGCGATTTCCCCAAGCATGGTGACAGGCTCCAACGTGCCGACGGATTTGGGCCTTCCCTTATCCTTGAGCAATATCCGCACCTTGCCGGAGAGGAGAAAACAAATGAATTGGCTCTGCTCATCCTGCTTCAGGATAATCTCGCCGGGTGCGTAGGAATAGGGAACCACCTCCCGGGCCATGGCCAGGATCGCCATCCCGTTCAAATTATATTCATTGAGAAACTGAATCAACGTGGCGCGATATTCCCCGGTCTCGGGGCCATCCTTCAGTTTTCTCATGGCATCCTGCTTGGCCTAGGACCGCCGGCAAGTCTCATGAGGGCCCGCCCTGTGGTTTCGTCAGGCCGAGTTCCGCGCTGTCCAGCAGCAACGTAACGGGCCCGTCGTTCACCAGGTGCACCTTCATATCGGCCCCGAATTCCCCTCTGATCAGTGAAGGTCTCCACGTGAGGCAAAACGCCGCAAATTCATCGAACAACACCGCCGCCTCTTCCGGCTCCAGGGCCCCGGAAAATCCCGGCCTGCGCCCCTTGCGGCAGTCCGCATATAGGGTGAACTGCGACACTAGCACCAAATCACCATCTGAATCGAGGAGGGATAGGTTCATCCGCCCGCGCCCGTCATCGAAAATCCTCAGGTTCACCATTTTGCTGGCCATGGGTTCCAGCAATGCCCCGCCGTCTCCCTGTTGAAACCCCACCAGGGCCAGCAGCCCGGCACCCGCCTTGGGCGTGGCGGAACCCGCTATGTCCACCCATGCTTCGCTGATTCGCTGAAGCAGAATCCGCATGGGCCGCCCTTATTCGGTGAATTTTAACGGATTGGCCGATGATTTGCGCCGTGGAATATTATTGCGCACCGCCATCGCATCCCATGCGGCGGCTCCGCCTCAACGCCGCACCACAATTCGCCCTCCATACCGGGGGTCGGTCATGCGCAGGTCCAGGATCTCCACTTTTCCTGGAGAGGCGGAAAGCATGCCCGCTATGGCCGCATAGCGCCCCAGGGCGTTGGCAAAGTCCTTCGGCGGCAGAATCACCCGCCGGCGTGCTTGCTTGAAGACAAGGGTCAGGGCAAAGGGGTCGTTTGCGTCGATTACCACGGGCGCCCCGCCTCCCAGATCGAAGGAGGCCATGTCGCGCAACAATTGCATCGCCCGGCGCATCTGGACACCATTGAGGCGCTGTCCAAACAGAGGCTTTTCCGCGCCGTAGCGTATGCGGGGCAACGCCGGGTGCTCCGCCGCGAGCACCGGCGGTCCCAGTTCAAGCACCATTCCTTCCTCATCCACTACGGCAACGACGGATTGGGATACTTGCACTACGGCCGTGGGGGCGCGCTCTTGCAGGAGAATGAACAGTTGCCGCGGGAAAATGCGCCGCACGTCCGCCGTCCGCACCCGGGGCAATTGGCCCAGCAGTACCGCAATCTCGTAGGGGTCGATTTCCCCCAGGCGGGCCCCGGATCCCAATCCGGTCTGATTGACCAGACGCTCCACGGACAGGGTGTAATTTCCCGTCACGGAAATCTTGCGTAGCGGCGCCCGCAAAATCGCCCATCCCTCCACGGTCAGCCCCAGGGCCAGCCACAATACCACCGCCACGAATGCAAGCTTCGGCAAGCGTCCCGGCAGCGATCGCAAAAAAGGCCACCAGCCCGCCGCCTCCCTCCGTAGAGGACGCACCGGCCGCGCGGCATACTTGGGCCGGCTGCCCGAAAGGGTGCGGGCGTTGCCGTCCCGCCCGCTGGCGTCGCGGCGCTTGCCCAAAGATTTGCCGAGTGGTTTGTTCTTGCGCCGTGGCCGCGCCTGCCTGTAATCAAGCATGGCTGCCCCTCCACACAATAGGCGGCTGGGTGGCCGGAATCCGCGAGTGTTTGGGTGTTGCCTTTTCCATCCTTGGAACCGGCAGAAGAAATTTGGCGGGAAAGCGGGTGCGATGCCTGCTATAGCACCTGCAATTCGAGCTCAAGCTCGACTTGATTCAGGCTATAAACCCTTTTCCGCGCCAAGTCAACGAGGGCCAGTACCTCCGCACTGCTCGCTCCGCCGCGATTTACGATAAAATTCGCATGCACCTCACTGACCTGGGCGCCGCCCAGGATCTCGCCTTTCAGGCCTGCTTCTTCGATGAGCCGCGCAGCGAAATCCCCCGGCGGATTCTTGAAAATGGAGCCGCAATTGGGAAAATCCCGTGGTTGGGTTTCCCTGCGATAGCTCTGGAAAGTCCGGATGCGGTGCTTGATGTCCTGGCCGTCCATATTCTTGAGCCGGAACTCCCCGCCCAGCACCAGCACTCCTTCCTGGCCGCGCAAGGGCGAAGTGCGGTAGGCGAAGAGTATCCCGCCGGCGTCCTGGGTTTTGATTCCCTCTCCCGCCCGGAACACGCGCACCGCCTGCAGGAACTGCGCGGTTTCGCCGTCGTGGGCCCCGGCATTCATGGCAATGGCGCCACCGATCGTGCCCGGCACCGCGATCAAAAACTCCATCCCGCCCAGACCCCATTTGCGGCTTTGCTCAACGAAGCCCCCGTTGGCGCATCCGGCCCCGGCACTGATGAGATTTTCCTGTCTGCCGATGCGTTGGAAAGCTTTCCCGAGGCGGATCACAACCCCTTTCACACCCTCGTCGGGCACCAGCACGTTGGAGCCCTTGCCAAGCACCAGGAAGGGCAGCGCGGCGGACTCGATCAGATCGAACAGGGCCAGCAGGTCCGCCTCGCTCCCCAATTCCACCAGGCATTCCGCAGGCCCCCCAATGCGCAAGGTGGTAAGTGGCCTCAATGGCGCCTGGGGCCGCACGGCGGAATCCCGCAGGGTGTCCCGCAGTTTATCCACCCAATCCTTCACCGCGGCCCACCTTGCAGCAGGAGCGGCGCCAACCCCGCGATATCCCCCGCGCCCATGGTGATCAACACACCGGGCGGCAGGTCACCATTTTCGGCAAGGGCCACCACCTGCTCCCAATGCTCCAGGTAGGAGGCCGCCGGATGGTCCGCCAGCCTGTCCACGATCAATCGGCCGCTCACACCATCCACAGGCGCCTCGCGGGCGCCGTAAACATCCGTCACGATGATGCGTTGGGCGGGCCGCAGCGCATCAGCGAATTCCTGTGCGAAATAGGCCGTGCGGGAATAGAGATGGGGCTGAAAAACCACGGTGACGGGCACGCCATGGCATTCCAGAAACATTTCCAGAGTGACCCGCACTTCCGTTGGATGATGGGCATAATCGTCGAAGATTTTGCAGCCGTGGGCCGTGCCCAGATACTGCTGACGCCGTGCCACGCCCTGGAATGCCGCCAGCCCCCGCAATGCCTCCTCCGCGCCCATTCCCGCCTCGCGCGCCAGAGCGAACACGCCTGCCATGTTCAAGGCGTTGTGCCGCCCTCCCAATGAGCTGGTGAACCCATGCTCGCGCCCCTCGCTCCGCAGCACCACGCGCATCCCCCCTCCCGGCTCCATCTTCGCCGACACGCGCACGTCCGCGTCCCGTGCGGTGCCGTAGGAGCGTTTGGGCCGTGCCGTCCGCCCGGCCAGCCGGGTTGCCTGCGCATCGTCCAGGCAATACACCAGGGACCGTTCCGCCTGCAAGCCGGCCAGGAAATCTTCGAAAGCACCAATCAGGTTTGCAAAGCTGCCATGCTGATCCAAGTGATCCGCCTCGATATTGGTCAACAACACCGCCCAGGGGGTAAGCTCGATAAAGCTGCCGTCGCTCTCGTCCGCCTCCACCACCATCCAGGGTGCCGCGCCCAGGCGCAGATTTGATCCTCCAAATTGAGGCACCTGTCCACCCACCAGCGCCGTGGGGTCCCATCCGGCGTACTCCAATACGACCGCCAGGCAGGCGGTGGTGGTGGTCTTGCCGTGTGTGCCCGTTACCGCCAGCGCCTTTCCCTCCCGCGTCAACGCCCCCAGCAGCTGCGCCCTGTGAAATTCGGGCAGCTTACGCCTGCGTACTTCCTTGCGCATAGCGTGATCCGCGGGTAGCGCGGTGGTGTAAATCACCGCGTCCACACCGTCGAGCTGGGACGGCGCATGGCCCACCGAAACCGGAATACCCAATTCATCCAACTGACGCAGCAGGGCACTGTCCTGGGCGTCGCTGCCCGACACGCGCAGGCCTTTGCGGTGCAGCAGCTCGGCCAGAGCGCTCATGCTCACGCCGCCGATGCCCAGAAAATGATAATGCCATGCGGAATGCAGGGTCATGCGCTCACGGCGGCGGGCTGTGGGAATGGATTCAGGCAATGACTGGTCAGGCGATGATCCCGGCAAGACACCTCGTGGGCAAAATGGCGCTTTGGGAAGTGGATCGGCTCTACCTCAGCGCAGCCTAGCAAAGTTGGTGATGGGGTGAAATGGTTAATTGCCCTGCCGCACGGCCGGCAGGGCCCAGGCAAAAAAATACCCTTGCTTCCAGGTGCCTGGACACAGGCACGCAGCAGCAAAGGTAAATTACCGGCTGTTCACGGCGCGAAAGCTGGCGGCGGAACCCGCCTCAGCCGGATTTCGCGGGTTTCTCTACCGATTGGGTGATTTTCTTGATCGGGGTCTGCTTCTTGCCGCTGCAGCCACCAAAGCCACCGGCAAAGCTCGTGCTGCTGAACAGCAATCCGCTCACCGCCAACACCGTCAGTAGGACGCCTGCTTTTTTCATCGGAAGCTCCTCACATTCAGGAAAATTATTACCTATGCAAATTCGTGCGTACCCTACCAGGAATAACAAGTGCGGTCAACGCTCCCGCGCCTACTACGCCGGGTTTTTGTACTAACGCACGACCCCGGAAAGCTCCGCGTCCGTGGCGCGCACGTCGCCGGACGCAAAGCTGCGCGAGCCGAACACCGTGCCTCCCACAAAGTAGGTGCTGGTGCCGGCCAGTTTATTGTGGCTCTGCGAGGGCGTGCCCGATGCCTGCTCCCGGCGCTGCATGTCGATGAAGGCCGCGGTGCCCCGCCGCTGAATGTCCTTGAAGAACTCCCAACTGCCGTTGCGCCCCGCATGATTGTCGGCCAGGGTCATGAACATATACTGGAATCCTTCCTCGGCCAGTTGCTCCATGCTGAACAGGGGCAGGAACTCCGGATTGGTCCAGTCGAAAGAGGAGGAAAGATTGATCGCCAGGGGCAGATCGGGATGCTCCGAGCGCACCCTGCGCGCCCAATAGACGATCGCCTCCCAAGCCTGGTCCTTGAATTCGCACCAGGCCAGGTCGATGGCGCGCCGGTTGTGAATTTCGGCGCGGGCATAGGCCAGGGTTCTTTCCACCGCCAGATCGATGCTGCCCGGCACACCCTCGGGGGTATGACGGGCAGTTGCGGCGTCCGTGCGGGCAATGAGCACAAAGTCATCCACCCCGATTTGATCGGCCTCGCTGCGGGCGGCGAGCAGACGCTCGATCTGCTTTTCCACGGAAACCAGCACCTTGCCCGGCAGATGACCGCATCTGCGCTCCGCCTGATCCTCCAGATGGCCCGCGGCCACACCGGC